>DAVZKM010000138.1:0-4936 GCA_052272245.1 Eubacterium sp. | reverse complement strand
GCAGTTGCAAAGCTTGTTCCTTCAACAACTCTTATTTCGTTAAAAGATTGAAGCACATGCGTTGGTCCGTAGGTATAGTTTTCCCAATATACCTTAGTTGATTTCTTTGCTTTTGCAGTTGCTTCTGCTAAGGCTGAAGCCTCACACATTTTCAAAGTGTCCTGAAAGCAATTAACAAGTTGTTCGTTCAAAGTTAATCTCCTTGATTACAAATGAAATTCAAAATCCTCGTTTGACAATGTTATAACCGCTCCGTCAAACAATTCCGTTTCTTGGTTACTTTGAACCATGCTTCCGTTAATATACGAGTGATTTGTTGAATTATTGTCTTTCAAATAATATCTGTTATCTCTGCTGATAATATCAGCATGAAGCCTGCTGATTGTGTTATTATCTCCTATAAAATAATCAACATAACTTTTTTCTTTTCCGATTCTGAATACAGGCTTATTAATATCAATTCTGTCAAAGGAATTTTTCCTAATTAAATAAGGAAAGCTTTGAAATGCCGTGTTCCCGCTAAGCAATGATGTTGCTTCATCGTCATCATTAAGAAGCGATGTTGCATCATCGTCATCCGCCATAAGCAAAGAGGTTGCTTCATCTTCGTCTGCATTCAACAAGGAAGTAGCTTCATCATCTTCGTTTAATAACGATGTCAATTCATCATTGGTGACTTTTCTTTTTCTCTCGTCCCATTCGTTTCTGCGATAATAAACATCCGAACCTACAAGAGCTTCGCTCTGCCCGGGCTTTTGTCTTTTTACCTGTTTATATATCTGCGGATATACCTTTAATATATAATTCTCAAGCGGCAATACTGCTACGACATTAAGTCCCCTTATATATGCCAGCAATTCGTTAATCGGTTTTACATCTTCATTAAGAGCCAGCTTCGTGTTATATGCTACATCATATAAAAATGAAGCTAAGTTTGCCGAAATTCTTTGGCTCATTATCGGCTGATAAATAAAATGAACCTCTTTGGTTTGCTTATTAATAAAGGTATATTTAAGATTCATCACCAAATTGTTGATATTAAAAGAATTTCTGTCGACAGATTTTACGACCTCGAGAATTTGCGCAAAAACAAGAAAGAAATCATTTTTGCTTATTCCGCTGCCGAGATATTCCTCAAGAGTTACTCCGGCAGGTGACAAATACGAAATCTTCCTGTTTCCCTCAACAGTTGGCTTCATAATTCCTCTGATTACCTTTGAATTTAATGTATCAACTTCTCTTTGATTGATACTTTCATCTTTATCTAATTTACTTTTAATCGTTATCTTTGAATCTTTACTTTTTACTTTGAATTTAGAAAACATTGATTCACTTACACCTTTTATATCTACTTCTCTTAAATTCTTCTTATTTCACAGCAACTGCAAAAAACACACTTGTTACCATCAGCAATATAAATAATAAGTGCTTAACTGAAAATTTATTAATATTATATTCATAATTCTACAAAACGCCCCAAATAATGGCAATATATTCGTGGTAAATAACCGCTTTTGCATTGTATAAAGCTTTGAAAACAATTGTTGTTATGTTGTTATTATGTTATAATATATCTTGTATTATTTTAGTATTTAGGAAGAAAATCTTATGATTAACATAGCAATTTGTGACGACGAAGAATTATATCAAGAAATTATTTGCTATAAAATAAGCCAATGTATGCAAAATATTTTTGGTATGGATTTCAAATTATTCTGTTTTAATAATCTATACGATTTGAAAAAGCATATTGACAACAACAAGACAGATATCATTTTTTTGGATATAGTGATAAACGATGAAAATGCAATGGATTGGTCCATAAAAAACATAACAAGCAAATACACTCAAATTGTTTTTATGACCTCTTTTCCTCAAAGTGCCTATAATATATCCGAAACTAATTGTTGCTACTATCTTGTAAAATCCCGAATTGACGAAGAAAGTTTGACGAAAGCATTAAAAAGAGCTTTACAAAAAACAACAAAAAAAGACCCCAATATGACTTTAATCAAATCGGGGAACAAAAGCTTCACAATCAATTTTCAGGATATATATTACATTGAAACATTCAATAATAATCTTACGCTCCATTTACAAAATAAGGAAGATATAACAATTTACTCTACACTAAAGGAGTATGCAGATAAGTTGCCTCCGAATTTTTTAAGATGCCACAAATGCTATATGGTAAATATGAATCACATAACCGGATATGAGCCTTATAAATTTGTTATAACAACCGGAGAAACGCTCCCTATTCCGCCTAAAAAATACAAAAGCATCATCAACACATACAAAAACTACTTACTTAATTTATAGGAGAATTATGGGACCGATAATTGACATAACAAATCTTTTTCCTTACAGAATAATCATACTTTTTGCATACTCATTTGCTTGCTACAATATAGCTCACAGCGTACTTAAAGATAAATTCAATTCTTTTGTTACACTGATAGTGATTTTCGTTGCAAGAATTTTGACCTCTATTGCATTTTTCAACAAGGAACATGATTCATTAGGTTATCTTGTTTTTGCAGTTCTTCTGTTTATAATTTTAACATTTCTTACCGTTGGCAAGAGGTCTTATAAAATCATTTGTCTTGTATTCAGCTTTATTTCTCAATTCCTTTCAACTATGCTTACCGCTTTTATGCAAGTACTTGTATATCAGGGTGCAGAATATAAAGAAGTTTTTGGAACGGATAACCCCAATTTATACCATCTCCATATTTATCTTGCTTCGGCAATAATTATAGTTGCAGTCAGCTTCCTTTTTTCAAGTATATTAAAATTGTTTAACTCGAAAAAAAGCAGTTTAAACAATAAGAGAATTTATGCATATATTTCGTTTTTACCATTTTCGCATATTTTAATTATTGTTTTTCCTTTGCTTTTAGTTCCTACCGACTACAAAGTCACCCATAGTTTTAATACTACAACTGACTTGCCGATTATTATTATGATAGGGGTTATTTTCCTATTTGACTGTACATTTCCTTTTGTTATTGATTATTTTGAAAAAGTCGAAAAACAGAATATAAAAAACGAAAAAGAACTTATAAAAAACAAGCTTGATTATCAACAAATGCAAATGCTTAATGAAGAAAAGCAAGAATTTAGAAAATTACGACACGATTACTTAAATATAATTTCTACAGCAAAAGGATTTATTGAAATAGACAAACCGGAAAAAGCTTTGTTATTATTTCAAAATATAAGCGATGACTTAACCGGACTCAGCGGATTTTCCGTATGCTCAAACGAAACCATTAATACAATATTTTATACAAAAATTCAGCAAGCCAATGACTTCGGCGTTAATCTAACTGTAAATATAGACGAAAACTTCGGAGTACTAATTGACGACTATGATTTATGCCGTGTTTTGTGTAATTTAATTGATAATGCATTAAATGCTGCTAAAGAATCCAAAAACGACAATATATGCGATTTTAATATTACAATTAACGAAGAAAATATTACTATCAACAGTAAAAACAGTTTTGAAGCAACAAAGCAAAAAAAGCCTGACAAGTCCGGGCTCCACGGAAATGGCATTGGCATTATAAAAGAAATAACTTCAAAATATGACGGCGCATATTTAGCAAAGCAGGAAAGTAATGTATGGTTTACAGAAGTAAGGTTGAAAAACAAAACGGCGGAGACAGGAGAAAAATTGTAAAAAATACACTTCATATATTACATTGCGTTACATATTAACTTGGAAAAATAAGAGTTGCAAGTATAAAAGAGGTTTGCCCTACAATTTGTGGCGAACCTACTTTTATAAGATAACAAAAATATAATTTTAATTTGAATGTGCCATCGGATTTTGCATATAATATTTCTGTAAGAATGCAATATTTGCACATTTACGGTTGACAATATGCAATTACTGCATTATAATTCAATCAGAGGTGCAATTATGAATGTTCTAAAAAACTTGAGAATTGAGAAAGAATTAACTCAACAACAAGCGGCAAAACTGCTCGGAATTTCTTTACGCTCATATATCACTTATGAAAATGATGATACAAAAACGGGCACAATCAAATATAATTATATAATCGAAAAACTAAAAGAAATAAATCCCATTGATGAGGAACACGGCATAGTTACTGTTGAATATATAAAAAACAAATGCAAGCCAATACTTGATAAATATAATGCCGAATACTGTTATTTATTTGGTTCATATGCAAAAGGAAAAGCAAACGAAAAAAGCGATATTGATTTGCTGATTTGTGTCAACATCAAGGGTATTAAATTTTTTGGATTGGTTGAGGAATTACGGTTATCGCTCTGCAAAAAAGTTGACGCATTGGACATCAATCAAATAAATAACAATCCCGATTTAGCGAAAGAAATATTAAAGGACGGCATTAAAATTTATGGATAATGTGAAAGACAACAAATATTATTTAAATAAAATCATTTCCGATTTGGAATTTATAATTTATCATATGGAAGCTGTTGATATAGAACAGCTTTCTAAAAACGACATTCTTTTAGACTCAATGCTGTTTCGTATGATTCAAATTTCCGAAAACGCAAAAAATTTAACCGAAGACTACAAAAATTCAAATCCGGATATTCCCTGGAGCGCCATATCCGGTTTAAGAAACCGAATTGTTCACGATTACGGCAATGTTGATTTGAATGTAGTGTTTGATACATTGAAAAACGACATTCCCGAATTGTTGGATATACTAAAAAATTAAATACCGAAATTGTAAAATGATATTGATCATCCTTGCCTGTATGGTGAGGATTTTTCTTTTGCGTGAAAATAATTTATAAATTTTTTTAAAAACACATCAACAAAACTTGAATTTTTCTCTGTATTATAGAGGGGTATTTTTTCTATGGTGAAATCGAATGTAAACAAGGTGTAAAGATTTTTGAAAAACACCCGAACGAAATGAGGATT
>DAVZKM010000137.1:0-4939 GCA_052272245.1 Eubacterium sp. | reverse complement strand
TTTGCGACGGGCGATATAATGGCTTGCGCAGTTATCAACGGCACGTCAATTCCAAAAGCAGAGCTTCTTGTTTCTCTTTTAAGGGAAAAGCTTCAAGGACTCAAAAGTATTGTAATTAATATTAATCGTGAAAAATCAAATGTGATTTTAGGTAAAGAAAGCAAAACCGTTTGGGGCGATGATTATATCAGCGATATTCTTTTGGGTAAGAAATTTGTTATTTCTCCGAATTCCTTTTATCAGGTTAATCACGACCAGTGCGAAAGGCTTTACTCCAAGGCAATGGAGTATGCGAACCTAAACAAAAACGAAACTTTGCTTGACCTTTATTGCGGTGTCGGCACAATCGGCTTGACTATGGCAGGCAACGTTAAAAAACTTATCGGTGTTGAGATTATTGAGCAGGCTATTGAAAATGCAAAGATAAATGCAAAACTTAATAATATCGACAATGCCGAATATATTTGCGCAGATGCATCTACTGCGGCAAAAAAACTTGAAAAAGAGGGAATAAAAGCTGACGTTATAATTCTTGACCCGCCGAGGAAAGGCTGCGATTCATCACTTTTTGATACCGTGTGCCAAATGAGCCCCAAAAGAATTGTCTATGTTTCCTGCGACAGTTCAACGCTTGCAAGGGATTTGAAAATTCTTGATGAAAAGGGATATAAAACCAAAAGAGTGTGCGCTGTTGATATGTTCCCACGTACACCACACGTTGAGACGGTTGTTTTGATTGAAAAATTATAAATTATAATATAAGGTGGTTGAAAAGCCATATTTGATTATTGTTGATAAGCTTTTGCAACCCGCTTGTAATAAGGTAAAGAAAGTAACGGATTGCATTAAAAAAATTGTTTTTTAATATAAAACTAATTAAAATTAATTTAAAGGTGATATTTATGAAACTAAAAAACGGAATTGTTACAAATTCAATTGACGGCGAAAGCTTTGCCATTGCCACGGGTGAGGCTGCTAAGGAATTTAACGGTCTTATTAAAAACAATCCTACTGCGGCTTTTATTTTTGAACTTCTTAAAACAGAGCAGACAGAGGACAGCATTGTTAAGGCAATGACGGATAAATATGAGGTTGACGAGGCTACGGTAAAGGCTGATGTCAACGAGCTTTTAAATCTTCTTAAATCGAAAAATATTATTGAGGAATAATTATGAAATTTGCATCAATTGAAAGTGAATATCTTGTGGCACTTCTTAAATGTGCGCTCAAGTCGGAAAGTGCGCCTGATATTCCTGTGGGACTTAATTGGAATGAACTTGTAAATTTATCAAAAAAACAGCAGGTTTATTCCACAATTGCACCGATTATAAATAAAATAAATATTCCGCCCGAACAGGCGCAGGAGTTGATTTTTTATTCTCAAAACGAGCTTGTGCGTATGATTGCGATGAAAAACGAGCTTGAACAGATAGAAAAGGAGCTTGAGGATAATCAAATAAAGCATATTTATCTTAAAGGACTTGAACTTAGAAATTATTATCCGAAAACTTCTATGCGTCAAATGAGCGACTATGATATTTTGTATGACGAGTCAAAGCGACACGACTTGATTAAAATTATGAAAAAACGTGGGTTTGACCTTGTTAATTTTGAAGGATACGGTGATGATTTCTTTAAAAAGCCGTATTATACATTTGAATTTCACAGAGCACTTTTCGGTGAACAAGATGAATTTAATCCCGATTTTAATCCGTGGAAAAATGCAATAAGTGTTAAGAATTCGTGTAGAATGGTTTTAACAAGAGAGGATAATTATCTTTATACTTTACTTCATCTTTATAAGCATTATTTTTGCAGAGAAGGTTGCGGAATTCGTTTCTACTGTGATATTTATTTGCTTTTGAACAGTGAAGATAATTTGAACTTTGATTATATTGATGAAAAGTTGAAGTTTTACGGCATTTTTGAATTTAACAAGACTGTTGTGAGATTTGTTAATGCTATTTTTAACGGTACTCCTTGTACAAGCAAAGAGCAAGAACTTTTAGATACTGTTTTTGTTAACGGCGTTTACGGAAAATCAACCGACAAGTTTGAAGAGAGAATGGAACTTGCAGGCGGCTCTAAATTCAAATATTTATTAAGGCGTCTTTTTCCGCCAAAAAGTGAAATGATAAAAAACTACAGTGTTTTGAAGAAACACATTATTTTACTTCCTTTTGTCTATATTTACAGGCTGGTTTATAAAACCCTTAGAAAATCGGATGCTGCAAAAAAAGAAATAAAGGAATTGAAAAAACATTAATTTATATTCGGAGGATAAAATCTCTTGTCAGTAAGTAAGGATCATATTAGGAATTTTTCAATAATTGCCCATATCGACCACGGCAAATCAACCTTGGCGGACAGGCTTTTGGAACTTACAAGTTCAGTAGCAAAGCGTGATATGCAGGAGCAGATACTTGACGATATGGACTTGGAGCGTGAACGAGGTATAACTATTAAAGCACATGCGGTCAAGCTTGATTATACGGCAAAAAACGGTGAGGTATATGAATTTAATCTTATTGATACCCCCGGCCATGTCGATTTTAACTATGAGGTTTCACGTTCTCTTGCGGCTTGCGAGGGCGCAATTTTAATAGTTGACGCATCTCAGGGTGTGGAGGCGCAGACTCTTGCAAACACTTATCTTGCGCTTGACCATGACCTTGATATTTTGCCGGTAATTAATAAAATCGACCTTCCTGCGGCAGATCCTGACAGGGTAGCACAGGAGGTTGAGGACGTTATCGGTATTCCTTGTATGGACGCACCGAGAGTCAGCGCAAAAACAGGTCAAAATGTTGAAGAAGTGCTTGAATATATAGTTAATGAAATTAAGCCGCCGCAGGGTGATGACAATAAACCGCTTAAAGCGCTTATTTTCGACTCGGTTTATGACTCATATCGTGGTGTTATTGTTTATGTCAGAATTATGGACGGTAAGATTAAAGCAGGCGACACTATGCGTATGATGGCAACAGGTGCCGAATTTACCGTTGTTGAGGTCGGCTATATGCGTGCAACTTCGCTTGAAAAGGCTGACGAGCTTTGCGCAGGCGAGGTCGGATATATTACCGCTTCTATCAAAACCGTAGGCGACGCAAGAGTCGGCGATACAGTCACTCTCGCATCAAATCCCGCACCCGAGGCGCTCCCGGGATATCGTAAGGTTAATCCTATGGTATTCTGCGGCGTTTATCCTGCCGATGGTGCAGATTATGAGAATTTGCGTGACGCACTTGAAAAATTGCAATTAAACGATGCTTCCCTTTCTTATGAGCCTGAAACGTCAGGGGCTCTCGGTTTTGGCTTTAGATGCGGCTTTTTAGGTCTTTTGCATCTTGAGATTATTCAGGAAAGGCTTGAAAGAGAGTATAATCTTGACCTTATCACCACTGTTCCGAGTGTTGTTTATAAAATTTATATGACCGACGGTACTATGGTTGAGATTGACAATCCTACCAATTATCCCGATCCTGCTTATATTGATTACTGCGAAGAACCGTTTGCAAACGCATATATTTATGTTCCGAGCGATTATGTAGGCACGGTTATGGATATGTGCCAGGACAGGCGAGGCATTTTTAAAGATATGAAATATATCACAACAGACCGTGTTGATATTCATTATGAAATGCCGCTTAATGAAATTATTTATGATTTCTTTGATGACCTTAAGTCGAGAACGAGGGGTTATGCTTCGTTTGACTATGAACTTTCCGATTACAGAAAGAGTGATTTGTGCAAGGTTGACGTTCTTTTGAACGGAGATATTATTGACGCACTTTCGTTTATTATCCATAGGGAAAAGGCATATGCACGTGCACGACGAATTGCTGAGCAGCTTAAAAAGTATATTCCTCGCCACTTGTTTGAAATTCCTATTCAGGTTGCAATCGGCGGTAAGGTTATTGCGAGAGAAACCGTAAAAGCACTTCGCAAAGATGTACTTGCCAAGTGCTACGGTGGTGACGTCACCCGTAAGAAAAAGCTTCTTGAAAAGCAAAAAGAGGGCAAAAAACGTATGCGCCAGTTCGGTCAGGTTGAAGTTCCTCAGGAGGCTTTTCTTGCAGTGCTTAAGCTTTCAAGCGACGATGATAATTAAAAATAACAAAACGCCAAAATGGGCTTGAACACTACGTTCAAGCCCATTTTGGCGTTTTGCCGACTTATAAGCAAAAATATAAATTGCTGCTTACAGTTATTATATTTTAGCAAATCATACCTGCTTCAATCCAATTCATTACCGAATGATATTCCTCTTTGTAATTATCAAGCTGGTCGTGATTGGTGTCAATAAATGCCTGCATTTCGTCATAATCTTCAAAATCAAATGTGAAGTCCTGTTCAAAGGCATAACTTGCGGTAAACATTAAATCAAAAAGGTCATCAGCTGAAAATTCATCAAGCATTTTATCTGCCGTAATTTCCGTTATATAGTCAAGAGCATTCTTAACCGTGAGGTCAAAGTCGTTTTCATCGACCTCAATTTCAGGGTCTGATTTGCAATAATTTAAGATATCTTCATCGCCGTAGCCGAGAGTTTGAACATAATCAATAACGTCCTCAAACCCGGTTTCGTTTACTTCGTCGTAAAGCCTATACATAAATTCGCCTAAAAGATTTTGAAGCGCCGTTGCTTTGAAAATTGCGTCAATTTCGTGACCGTCCTCGTCTGTAATAACAAAACCGCTTTCTTTAAAGGTGTCCCATATTAATTGATAAAAGCAAGTGTGTTGCTCATTTTCTCCAAAAATCGCTTCTTGAATATAGCTTTCAATATCCATTTGTATTCTCCTGTGTTTTAATTTGTTAATATTATATACTATATAATATTTATTTTCAATATTGCATTATATTTTTATATAAGCTATAATTGATATGTATAAATTTTTGTTTATTTGGCAGTATCAAAAAAGATATTGCTTGACAA
>DAVZKM010000136.1:0-4991 GCA_052272245.1 Eubacterium sp. | reverse complement strand
CTCGTCACCGAAGATGTCAATCATGTTCTAAAAAACGTGAGCCGCTGACGGATGAGGACGGCGATATTGTTTACGGCAACGACGGTCAACCTGTTTATCCTACAAGAAAGGGCGAAACCACAGCGGCCACCAAGGCAAGAATACCGCTTACAGACGAGGACGGCGACATTGTTTACGGCAACGACGGTTTGCCTGTTTATTCAACTGAGGAAAGCTCAGTAAGCGAGGTAACAACGCAAAACAGCAGTTCGCTTGAAAAGCAGATTGATAAAAAAATCAGCAAGAAATCATCAAGCAACAAAATGTATTATATTTCAACAAACAATGCGCAAAAAGTAAAGAAAATACTTGACAATAAGAAAATTACAAACTACATTATTCAAAGCACAAACTAATGCAATATAAGGTGAGGATTATGAAAAAAGCGCTTAGCAAATTTGTCTTTATTTTGCTTGCAATGAGTTTTATATCAAGTTTTATACCCGCAACTGCATTTTCCAAGTCCGATGAAGATGCAGATTTAAAAAGCATTGAAGTAAGCTGTGGCGTGCTTGACCCTGAATTTGACGGCAGTAAAACAAAATACACTCTTTATATTCCGAGTGATTTAACGCAAATAGTTATCACTCCTACGCCAAAAAGTAAAAATGCAAAAGCCAATAAAATCAATTTGACACTTGGTACAAAACAAGAGCCTGAAATCACCGTAAGCTGCATATGTGCAGATGACAAAAAGGAATACACCATACAAATCAAGCGCATTGATAAAACAACAAGTGAAATAGAAAAAGAAATAAGCCAAAAAGGCTATGCAGTTTATGTAACCAATCAAAAATTTTATCAAAAAACTGATTTTCTTATATATGTATGTGCTGTTTTAGCCGGTGCTTTGATAATAATTTTATTATATCTTTTCACAAGAAAGAAGCTTATCAAAGCTTATGACGAAAGTGAAAAGCCTTTTTATCGTATTGACTAAAAGATTTATGGAAGCGAGATGATGATATGGATATTGAAGAGCTTGACAATGACGAAATAGCGCATGAAATATCTGAACTATGCACAAAAAAAGAATTTCATAAAATCAAAAACATTCTCATTGAAATCAATCCTACCGATATAGCTGCAATATTTGAGGAACTGCCAAAGGAACAAATGCTTCTTTTATTCAGGCTTTTGCCCAAAGAGGAGGCGGCAGAAACCTTTGTTGAGCTTGACGGAGACATGCAGGAAGCGCTTATTACTGCCTTTTCGGATACGGAGCTCAAAGAGGTTATCGACGAACTTTACCTTGATGATACCGTTGATATTATCGAGGAAATGCCTGCGACGGTGGTTAAAAGAATTCTTAAAAATACAGATTCACAAACTCGTAAATCCATAAATACGCTTCTTAAATATCCCGAAGACAGTGCCGGTTCGATTATGACTCCGGAATTTGTCGACCTCAAGCGTGACAGCACCGTTGAAGACGCTTTTAAGCGCATAAGGCGAACGGGCGTTGACAAGGAAACAATTTACACCTGTTATGTTACAGATGCATCTCGTCATCTTATCGGCGTAACTACCGTTAAAGAACTTCTTTTGCACAATTATGACGATAAGATTGAGGACTTTATGGAAACGAATATCATTTTCGTAAACACTCATGACGACAAGGAAATTGCCGCTAATCTTTTTGACAAATATAATTTTCTTGCGCTCCCCGTTGTTGATATGGAGGAAAGGCTTGTCGGAATTATCACATTCGACGACGCTATCGACGTATTGCAGGAGGAGAACACAGAAGACATCCACAAGATGAACGCCATGGTGCGTACAACTGAAAAGCCATATCTTAAAATCGGCATTTTTGAAACATTCAAATCACGTATTCCTTGGCTTCTTCTTTTGATGATCAGCGCAACGTTTACCGGTATGATTATCACCTCGTTTGAGGACAAACTGTCAGCACTCATCGTGCTTACTGCGTTTATTCCAATGCTTATGGATACTGGCGGTAATTCAGGCGGTCAGGCAAGTGCAACAATCATTCGTGCGCTTTCTCTTAACGAAATTGATTTAAACGATATTTTCAAGGTTATTTGGAAGGAAATAAGAGTAGGCTTTGTATGCGGCTTAACGCTTTCAATAGTTAATTTCTTTAAAATTCTTCTTATTGATAAGCTTTTGCTCGGAACAAAAGGAATTACATTTAAAGTCGACCTTGTAATAAGCCTCACCCTGTTTATAGAAATTATTTTTGCAAAAATAGTCGGTTGCACATTGCCGATATTTGCAAAGAAGCTTAAATTTGACCCTGCGGTTATGTCGTCACCTTTTATAACAACAATCGTAGATGCGCTTTCGCTTCTTATTTATTTCGGTCTTTCGACTGCAATCCTTCATATATAAAATCAATCCCTCTGATGCAATTATCAGAGGGATTTTCATTTAAATAAAACGCATAATTCATTTTGAGTGATACGCAGTTTGCGACGGAGAGGATGAGAGAAAATCCTTTATTTCGTCAATCCTGTCAATCGTCTGTTCATATCCAAGGTTATAGATATGTTGAATTTTCATAGGCTCGCTGTCAAGGGTGTGAATTTCAAGCGGAGAACGAGGAGCGAGCACAAGAACATTGCCAAGCTTTTCCTGCTCAAAAACAAATTTCCTTTGTTCGTTATACATATTTTGCCTGTTAATAAGAGCTTCGGCTATAAGAGGAAATTTATGAAGCGCTTTTCTTATAGCTTTTTCGTGACCTAACGGTTTTTTAGTAAAATTCCTGTCTTGAGTCAAAACAACAACACATTTTTCGCATCCGTCCTCATACGCTTTTTTTAGTGGAATTGAGTCGCAAATGCCGCCGTCGTAATAAATATCCTTGCCGATTTGAACAGGCTTTGTCGCCATAGGAAGCGCACAGGAAGCGTGAATTATCTCACATCCTTTTCTGAAATCGGTAGGGTAAAAGTATTCGGCTTTTCCCGTTTTGGCATTGGTTGCAACCACGCAAAATTTAGTTTTACTGTTTTCAAATTCATCATAGTTGAGTGGAAACATTTCATAAGAGAGCTCGCCGAAAATCCACTTTGAATTAAGATATTCACCGTTTTTAAAAATAGATTTAATACCCATATATCGTTCATCGTGGGCGTAATTAACCATAATATCTCTCATTCGGTACAAATTCTTAGCAATAAACGATACTCCGTTACAGCTTCCGGCCGAAACGCCGACAACATAAGGAAACGTAATATTATTTTCAATAAATGCATCAGTTACGCCGCTTTCATATGCAGCACGCAATCCACCGCCCTCAAGAACCAAACCGAAACCAAACATAATTAATACTCCATTTAAAAATAATTATAAAAAAATTGACGGCTAAGGTTAGACCAAAGCCGTCAAACAAGTTAACAATTAATTACTCAGCTTTTTTCTTCGCAGGAGCTTTCTTTGCAGCTTTCTTAGGAGAGGACTTCTTTGCAGGAGCCTTCTTTTCTTCCTTTGGCTCTTCTTTAGCTTCCTCGGCTTTTGCTTCTATGATTTCAATTTCGTTATCACATTCGAAGAAATCATTATCGTCAAAATACTCCGGCTCTTTATGAGCAGTAAGCTTTTGAATAGCAATATAAACAGCAGCGATTACGCCTGCAACAGCAACAATAGCACTGATAACCTTTAATAACTTTTTGAAATTCATAATTTTGAACCCCTTTCAAATAACTATATCTATTATAAATTCAAATCAATATAAAGTCAAGCATATTTAAAATATTGAACAAATTCATATCAAATTGACTTTTATTATTTAGCCGTAACAGTTTTAACCTTTGACCAATCGGAATAAACCTTCTTGCCCTTTACGGTTTTATATGCACGCACTTTTACAAAATAAGTCTTTCCTTTTCTAAGGTCCTTAACCGTTGCAGATGTGGTTTTAGCCTTTTTAACATTCTTTGATTTTGTTAAGCTTTCAAAGAAATATTTATTTGTTGAATACTTTATTTGATATCCTTTTACGCCGGAAACCTTTTTCCAAGTAATTTTAAATCCGTTTTTCTTGCCTTTTATAGATTTGATTTTGGTTTTTTTCGGTTTGTTTTTGTTTGGTGCCTTTGTAGTTGCCTTTGAAGTTTTTGCAGCCTTTGTGGTAGTAGTTGTATTCGCTTTGCTCAACGATTTGCTAAACTCGTTTGCAACAGAATATGCACCTTCAACCATTTTGCTGTCGGCAGTAATTTGGCTTGCTGTCGTAGAAGTAGTTAACTGCGAAGAAATATTAGAGTCAGTTGTTGTTCTCGACGGAATTGTAACATTCGTCGGAACAGTCACGCTTATAGATGAAGTGGTTGGTGCATTCGGGCTTTTAAAATATGCGTAAAAATATCTTTGAGTACCTTTCATATCAACTCTAAGAGGATTTGCTTCACTATATCGCTTATCATTTCTCAAATCGGACAAACTTGTGTACCAAGCGACAAATTCGCTGTCCTCAAGCGGCAGAGCAGTAAGAACCATTGTATTGCTTCCTACAACTGTCTTTGTCACCATACCGTTTCCGACAGTAATGGGCACTATTTCATCTGTGCTTGAATTAATTACATCCTGAATGGAAGATAATGCAGACGCATTAATAACATCGTCAAGTCCGTCTGCATTTGCACTGACTGCCGCAGTAACCATAGTAAGTGCAAAAACAAGTGTAACAAAGATTGACAAAGTCTTTTTCATATTACTTTCCTCCTGATACTAAACATATTTTAAAACATCTAATATATCGGTAATAACCGGTACATCTTTTCTAAGGTCTTGCCCTTTAAACCAACCCCAATTCATACGAATTGCGTGCATACCGGCATCAAGCGCACCTTTAATATCATTAATAGGGTGGTCGCCGACATAGGTACACTCTTCTACCGGCAAATTAAGCTTATCCGCCGTATATTCAAAAAGTGCCGGGTCAGGCTTATGAACCCCGACATCACCGCTGACAACGGTAA
>DAVZKM010000135.1:0-5016 GCA_052272245.1 Eubacterium sp. | reverse complement strand
GCAAAAATTCATCTAAAATTGACAAGGTTGACCAAAGCGGCAGTGATGTTTATTCAAAAAGTAACGCCGTTTTGAATATGACGTATCCCGTTCCCGGCCATCGTGGCATATCGGCAGGCTTCCCAAATTATTCATCGGGTAAGTATCACGGCGGTATTGATTTTCCTTGCTCAACAGGTTCAAAGGTCGTTGCGGCGCAGAAGGGTATTGTTATCACCGTTAAAAGGCTTAATTACAGCTATGGCTACTACGTTATGATTTATCATGGAACGGACGCTCAAGGCAGAAGTGTTGTTACCCTTTATGCTCATAATTCAGGAATACTTGTATCTCCCGGTCAAACGGTTAAAAAAGGTGAGGCTATTGCAAAGAGTGGCTCAACAGGCAATTCAACAGGTCCTCACAGTCATTTTGAGGTTCGACTTAACGGTTCACGTGTAAACCCTAAAAATTATTTAAGCTAATGAATAAGATTAATTATCAAAAAGAATTAGACAAAATAATAGAGCAAAATGCAAGAGAGGACCGAGTGCCCTCTCTTTTGCTACATAGTTGTTGCGCTCCTTGTTCAAGCTATACTATTGAATATTTGTCGCAGTATTTTAAAATAACTGTTTTATACTATAATCCAAACATTTCTCCCAAATCGGAATATGAAAAACGCAAAAGCGAGCAGCTTAGGCTTATTGACGGGATGAAAACAAAATATCCCGTATCTTTTCTTGAGTGCGATTATGATTATAATGAATTTTTGAATATTGCAAAAGGATATGAAGCTTGCAAGGAGGGCGGCGAGCGCTGCTTTAGGTGTTACCGCTTAAGGCTTAAAAAAACGGCGATTCTTGCAAATAATAACAGTTTTGACTTTTTTTGCACCACTCTTTCAATAAGTCCGCTTAAAAATTCGCAAAAGATTAATGAGATAGGCTTTGAACTTGAAAAGGAATACGGGGTTAAATGGTTGCCGTCCGATTTTAAGAAAAAAGAGGGCTACAAGCGCTCGATTGTGCTTTCCAAGGAATATAATCTTTATCGCCAAAATTTTTGCGGCTGTGCATTTTCTAAGGCGGAAAGTATTGAAAATAAATGTTGAATTAATTATAATAAACACATTAATAAATAATTTTCGGAGTAGATATGAATAAACCTCTTGCAGACCGTATCCGTCCGACTGAACTCAACGAGGTTGTCGGTCAAAGGCACTTGCTTGAAAAAGGCAAGGCGCTCAGAAGCCTTATTGATTCGGGCGATATTCCAAATTTAATATTTTACGGCCCGAGCGGAGTGGGCAAAACCACGGTTGCTTCTATTATCGCAAGTAAAACAAACAGAAGTTTGCGCAGACTAAACGGAACTACCGCTTCGACTCAGGATATCAAGGATATTGTCAGTGAGCTTGATACATTTTCCGCACCTAACGGGATTTTGCTTTATCTTGATGAAATTCAGTATTTTAATAAAAGGCAACAGCAATCGCTTCTTGAATTTATCGAAAACGGAAAGATAACGCTTATTGCATCCACTACAGAAAATCCGTATTTTTACATTTATCCCGCCATTCTTTCCCGTTCAACAGTATTTGAATTTAAGGCAGTTGAAAGCGAGGATATTATCCCTGCCGTAAAACGTGGATTTAATATTTTAAGCGAAGAATATCAGGTTGAACTTGACATTGACGAAGAAGTGTTAAAACGCATTTCAGTCGGCTGCGGCGGTGATGTGAGAAAGTCGCTCAACAGCGTTGAAAATTGCTTTTTTGCAACACCTACCGTTGACGGTAAAAAGCATATTGAACTTGACCTTGCAAAGCAGCTTGTTCAAAAAAGTGCCGTTCACTATGATAAAGAGGGCGACGAGCATTACGATATAGTTTCCGCTTATCAAAAAAGTATGCGTGGTTCAGACCCGGACGCAGCGCTTCACTATCTTGCAAGGCTTCTTGAAGCAGGGGATTTGCCGTCGGCTTGCAGACGTCTTATGGTTTGCGCCTGCGAGGACGTTGGGCTTGCTTATCCGCAGATTATCCCGATAGTTAAATCGGCGGTTGATATTGCAATGGCGGTTGGTCTTCCTGAGGCTCGCATACCACTTGCCGACGCTGTTATTCTTGTTGCGACAGCGCCTAAGAGTAATTCAGGCGAAGCGGCTATAGATAAAGCGATGGCAGACGTTAAAAGCGGAAATTACGGCCCTATTCCACGTCAACTTCAAAACAAGCATTATGACGGCGAGGATGCAGAAGTTAAGGGGCAGTTTTATATGTATCCCCATGATTATCCTAATCATTGGACTTATCAGCAATATTTGCCGGATAAGATTAAAAACAAAAAGTATTACGAATTTGGCCCTAATAAAAATGAACAGGCGTTCAAATCATATTGGGATAAGGTTAAAAATAAAAAATGACGAAAAAGCAGAGAGTATTAAATGTTATAGAACTACTTAAAAAAGAATATCCAAATGCAATCTGTTCTCTTAATTCGTCAAGTGCGTTTGAACTTTTGGTGGCTGTCAGGCTGTCGGCTCAGTGTACGGACGCAAGGGTTAATCTGGTAACGCCGGCGCTTTTTGAAAGGTATAAAACGCTTGACGATTATGCAAATGCCGATGTTAATGACATTGAAAATTATATTAAGTCCTGCGGTTTTTATAAAAATAAGGCAACGTCAATTATCGGTATGGCAAAAATGATACGAGATGATTTTGACGGCAGAGTGCCCGATAATATTGATGATTTAATCAAACTTCCGGGAGTCGGCAGAAAGACAGCTAATTTGATAGTAGGCGACGTCTACGGCAAAGAAAGCATTGTTGTTGACACTCATATGATTAGAATTTCAAATCGTTTAGGGCTTGTTAATACAAAGGACCCAAAGAAGATAGAATTTGAACTGAAAAAGATTGTTCCGAGTGATGAAGGCTCTGATTTTTGCCACAGAATAGTTCTTTTCGGTCGTGATACCTGCTCGGCAAGAAAACCGCTCTGTTCTTCTTGCCCGTTGGCAGATTATTGTAAAAAAGTAGGAGTTAAAATCTAAATGAATTCAAATATTGTACTTATCGGAATGCCCGGCAGCGGTAAATCAACCTGCGGTGTTGTTTCGGCAAAAATGTTACTTAAAAATTTTTATGACACCGATTTGCTTATTCAAAATCTTGAGGGAAAAAGTCTGCAGGAAATTATAGATAAAAACGGGGTTGAATATTTTGCAAAGGCTGAGGAAAGGGCAATTTTGTCCTTGGATATAAAGGGCACCGTTATTGCGACGGGCGGCTCGGTGGTTTATTCCGATAAAGCAATGGAGCATTTAAAAAGCCTCGGTAAAATTATTTATCTTCATTTAAGCTATGAGGATATGTGCAAAAGAATAAGCAATCTTGAAACACGAGGCATAGTTTTTCAAAACGGCGAAACGCTCAAGGATATGTATAATGAGAGGCTTCCGCTTTATAATAAATGGGCACAAGCGGTAATCAATTGCGGTCAAAATACGGTTGAGCAAACGGCAAGGGCAATTGTAAGGGCAAGCAAGTGACAAATAAGGCATTATCATTTTTTTATAATTTGTGCAATTTGAATACTTGAACATATTATAAAAAAGTGATATTATAGTAAAAATATTTTTATATATTTAAGAATATAATTTAATACTTGTAAACGGAGGGAATTTTAATGAGCGAATACGGCGCAAAATTTGTAAAAGAGGGCTTGACCTTTGATGACGTGCTTCTTATTCCGGCTGAGAGTGACGTAACACCGGATAAGGTAGACCTCAAAACTAAGCTTACAAAGGATATTACACTTAATATTCCTGTTATGACTGCTGCAATGGATACCGTTACGGAATCAAGAATGGCAATTGCCATTGCGAGAGAGGGCGGCATCGGCGTTATTCATAAGAATATGACTATTGAGGAGCAGGCTGACGAGGTTGATAAGGTAAAAAGAAGTGAAAACGGTGTTATCACCAATCCTTTCTTCCTTTCACCAAACCATCTTGCAAGCGACGCTGAGGAGCTTATGAATAAGTATCGTATCAGCGGCGTGCCTATCTGTGAAGAAGACGGCACTCTTGTAGGCATTCTCACTAACCGTGATATGCGCTTTATGACAGATTTTAACGTTAAAATTTCCGAAGTTATGACCCCGAAGTCGCAGCTTGTTACAGCACCTAAGGGCACTACTCTTGAAGAGGCTAAAAAAGTTCTTATGGGCTCAAAGGTTGAAAAGCTTCCTCTTATTGATGAAAACGGCAAGCTTTCGGGTCTTGTTACAATTAAAGATATTGAAAAGAGTGTTAAGTATCCAAACACTGCAAGGGATAAGGACGGCAGGCTTCTTTGTGCAGCCGCTTTGGGTGTAACAGACGATGTTCTTATTCGTGCAAAGGCTCTTGCCGACGCAGGTGTTGACGCATTCGTTCTTGATTCTGCTCACGGTCACAGCCACAATATTATGAAGAGCGTTGAAATAGTTAAGAATGCTTTTCCTGAAATTTCTCTTATTGCAGGTAATGTTGCTACCGCAGACGCAACAGAAGCACTTATTAAAGCAGGTGCAGACGCAGTTAAGGTCGGTATCGGCCCCGGCTCAATCTGCACAACCCGTGTTGTTGCCGGTATCGGTGTTCCGCAGATTACCGCTATTTATGATTCCGCAGAGCGTGCAGATAAGTATGGTGTTCCTGTTATTGCAGACGGCGGTATCAAGTACAGCGGTGAAATTGTTAAGGCTATTGCGGCAGGCGGCTCTTGCGTAATGATGGGCTCGCTTGTTGCCGGATGTGAGGAATCACCGGGCGAAACTGAAATTTATCAGGGCAGGCAGTTTAAGGTTTATCGTGGTATGGGCTCACTCGGAGCTATGAACCACGGCAGCGCCGACAGATACTTCCAAAAGGGTTCAAAGAAATTTGTTCCGGAAGGTGTTGAAGGTCGTGTGCCTTATAAGGGAGCTTTGGGCGATACGATTTATCAGATGATGGGCGGCCTTCGTTCCGGTATGGGTTACTGCGG
>DAVZKM010000134.1:0-5102 GCA_052272245.1 Eubacterium sp. | reverse complement strand
CGGGTCTTCACTGAAATATTCAAAGTTTCTGCCGCATAGCGGATTTCTGTGAATGTTCATTCCCGGAGCCAAAAGCACATTAGAACCTGCGTTTTTAAGCTCTTTGCCCATTTCTGAGCAAAGTTCTTCAACAAGGCTTGTATTAAATGTGCTTGCGAGTGCAGTTCCACTGGGGATAAGCGTAGTGTACTTTCTTATTCTTATGCCTGCAGGTCCGTCGGTAGTAATAACGGCAGGTACTCCCTTTTTGTTAAGCTCAGGGATAATTCCGCCAAAAGCGCCTGCATTGCCTGCAACGCCGTAGCTGCTGTCCATTCCACCCTCTCCACGTGTGAGCGCTTCAAGCTCTTGATTTGTTAAGCTTGATACAAATTTTTCGACGCTTATGTCACCTGATATAACCTGAGAAAAATTGTAATTATGAACAACGTGACCGATTTCTTTAGGCAAATTGTCAAGTATTCTTTTACGAAGATACGGTTTTTCGGGTTTGAGCGTAACCTTTTTCGGAATGAATGAGCCGTTGACCTTAAATGCAACAATCCTGTCCATATATTCCTTAGGTGCGCAAACAGCTTCAAGCTCCTCTAAAACCCTGTCCTCTTTCAGTTCAAAAGAGCCTGCCTCATCCACATCTCTTACATTTTCGCCGATAAAGAATTTGTATTCACCCTTTTCTAAAATGTAAGAATATTTATGCCCTGTAGCACCCGTATCGTCAAATGAAGCGAGTAGATAAACAGGCACTTCAAGAGTGATTTTTTGACTTTTCTTAGGTTCAAGATTAATTGTTTTGTCAAATGCAACAAGGCTCATAACAGGCTTTGAAAGCTTACCCTGCGGTGCGCTTGCATAAAGTTCTACAACTTCTTTTCCTGCTGTATCGCCTATATTCGTTGCCCTAACCTCAACCTTAATTTTGTCATTATCAGCCTTGAAATCCAAAACCTCAATATCAAAATTGGTATAGCTTAAACCGTAACCAAACGGGAACAGTGCCTTTTCCTTAGAAAAAGTTTCAAAATATCTGTAGCCAACAAATATATCCTCAACGTAAGTGTTGTAAAGCTTGTTACCAAAATGCTTTGCACTTGGGTAATCCTCGTATTTAACAGCAATTGTATCTGTTAGTCTGCCGGACGGATTAACTCTGCCAAATAGCACGTCTGCAATAGCATTACCGCTTTCCATTCCGCCTTGCCAAGCGTAAATTATACCTCTAAGCCTTTCCTCATAGTCAAGCACCCACTGCATATCAATAATGTTGCCGCAGTCAAGCAAAACAGTAACGTTGCTGAAATGATTGCAAACATTGTCTAATAGAGTACGCTCCTCATCGGTAAGATAGTAACTGCCTTTGGTAAGCGTGTTCTCTCTATCCTCACCTGCGGCACGACCGATAACAACGAGTGCAACATCGCTTTCTTCACTTGCTCTTTCAATCATTTTATCATCAAGGCTCGGCTCTTCGAAACTCATAGGCCAATGCCCCCAAAAGCCGTGAGGTGCAGGATTATTTTTAGTGAAATCCTTGTAATATTCCAAAAGCCATTCGTTAACGTGACCGCCCGCATTTTTTATTCCGTCAATAACGTTTACAAAATATGGAGCATTTACGTCGCCGCCGCTGCCGTATCCGACATAGAAATAATCAAGTTGGCATCTGCCGAAAACAGAAATTTTTGTGTCAAGCTTATAGGGCAGGGCATTATTGTTTTTTAAAAGTACGATACCTTCTGCCGCCGCTTTTCTTGTAAGGGCAGGCATATTGCCGAATATATCTCTTTCGCCCTCAGCCTTAACCTCAAGCTGAGATACTCCGCCGCTTGAAATTCTTTCAGATAATGTTGAAACAAACTTGTCAATTTTATGCTTAAACTTCATTGTCTTTCCCCTTAAAAATAATGAAAATATTTCAATTATTATTATACAATATCATATTTTCAATGTCTACATTTTTGTATAAATTTTCATAATGTGAACATAATATCCTTGAAAACATAATGAAAAATAAGTGGAGGAATTCTTATGAGTTTTATCAAAAAAACAGCGTCGGCGCTTCTTTGTGCCGTTTTGGTCGCTTCAAGTGTTCTTGTCTTTGCCGCTTGCGGTAAAAACAGCAATAATAATACTGAAAATAGCACAACAAAGTCAAACAATGCAAACGTAACGGTAAGATATCTTAATTTCAAGCCCGAGATTGCCGATGTTTATAAAAAAATTGCCGATGAATATGAAAAGGAAACCGGCGTCAAGGTAATAGTTGAAACTGCAGCAAATAATGAATACGAATCAACCCTTACTGCAAAAATGTCAACCAAGAGCGCCCCCACGTTATTCCAAATCAACGGTCCTAAGGGTTATGCGAATTGGAAGGAATATTGTGCAGACTTGTCTGACAGTGAACTTTATAAGCACTTGAAAGATAAATCCCTTGCAGTTACTTCAAAAGAAGGTAAGGTTTACGGTATTCCTTACGTTGTTGAGGGGTACGGAATTATTTATAATAAAGCAATAACCGATAAGTATTTTGAACTTGATAACAAAAATACGGATTTTAAATCGATGGATGATGTCAATTCCTTTGAAAAATTAAAGGCTCTTGTCGAAGATATGCAAAAAAATAAATCATCACTCGGTATTGACGGCGTTTTTGCCTCAACTTCACTTAAAGCAGGAGAAAATTGGCGCTACCAAACTCACCTTGCAAATGTACCGATTTATTATGAATTCACTAAAAATAAGATTGATTTAACATCAAACGATACCTCAAAAATCACCTTTGAATATGCGCAAAATTATAAAAATATCTTTGATCTCTATCTTGATAATTCAACTATAGAAAAAGGAAAAACAGGCACTAAAACAGTCACGGATTCTATGGCTGAATTTGCTCTTGAAAAATGTGCTATGGTGCAAAACGGCAATTGGGCTTGGAGCCAAATAAGCAAGGTGTCGGGCAATAAGGTTGAAGAAAACAATGTTAAGTTCTTGCCGATTTATACAGGAGTTAAAGGCGAAGAAACACAAGGTCTTTGCATCGGTACGGAAAATTACTACGCAGTCAATTCAAAGGCAAGTCAGGCTGAGCAAAAGGCGGCGAATGATTTTATCTATTGGCTTTATTCAAGCGAAAAGGGTAAGAAATTTGTAACAAATGATCTCGGCTTTATCGCTCCTTTTGATACCTTTAATGACGACGAAGTGCCGAGCGACCCGCTTGCAAAAGAGGTAAGCAATTGGATGAATAAGCAAAGCATTACTACAATTCCTTGGTATTTCACCGTTTTCCCTTCCCAAACTTTTAAGGATGACTTCGGATCATCGCTTTTAAAATATGCTCAAGGTAATAAATCATGGGATGAGGTTAAATCTGATGTAGTTAAGGATTGGGAAAAAGAAGCAAATGCTTCGAAATCATAAAATATTACTCCTTTAGGCAGGGCTTCCTGCCGTACATATCAAGAGAAAAGAGGTCTATTATGAAACGAAGTATTAAAAAATACGCTCCTATATTTTTGTTGCCTATAACAATAGCATTTTTGTTTGCTTTTGCTATACCGTTTATTATGGGCGTCGGTCTTTCTTTTACTGAATTTACAACTGTAACAGATGCAAAATGGGTAGGTTTACAAAATTATAGTGACGCTTTTTCATCCTCAAGTGATTTTATTCATTCATTAGGTTTTACTGCTTTGTTTACAATAGTAAGCGTTATAACGGTTAATGTTTTCTCATTTGTTTTGGCACTTCTTTTAACTCGTGGTATAAGAGGTACTAATCTTTTTCGCTCTGTGTTTTTTATGCCTAATCTTATCGGCGGAATAGTTCTCGGTTATATTTGGAATTTGCTTATTAATGCTGTTCTTTCCTCTTTTGGAGTTGATATAACATATAAGGCTGAATACGGCTTTTGGGGACTTGTTATTCTTACCAATTGGCAGCTTATAGGATATATGATGGTAATTTATGTTGCAGGACTTCAAAATGTTCCTAATGATTTGATAGAAGCCGCTCAAATCGACGGTGCGTCACCGCTAAAAACCCTTTTCTCGGTTAAAATCCCTATGGTTATGCCGTCTGTTACTATTTGTATGTTTTTAACCCTTACAAATTCGTTTAAAATGTTTGACCAAAATTTGGCGCTGACCGCAGGCGCACCCGAAAGGGAAACCGAAATGATTGCTCTTAATATTTATAATACATTTTACGGCAGAGTAGGTTGGCAGGGTGTAGGGCAGGCAAAGGCGGTTATATTTTTTATAATTGTCGGCATATTGGCATTTTTACAACTTAAAATCACAAGCAGTAAAGAGGTGAGCGCTTGATGAAAAAATCTAAAAGAGTAGGTAATAATGTTGTATTTTTAATTTTGCTTACATTAAGTGTGCTGTTTTTAGTGCCGATAATTATTGTGATTATTAATTCGTTCAAATCTCGAATTTATATTTCAAGTCAACCGCTTAAATTGCCAAACGCCGAAACTTTTGTTGCTCTTGAAAACTATATTAACGGCGTTGCCTCATCTGATTTTTTCTCGGCTTTTTTACGTTCTCTTTTTATTACTGTTGTAAGCGTTATATTAATAGTTCTCTTTGCTTCAATGGCAGCTTGGTATATCGTTAGGTCAAATTCAAAAATAACTAAAGGCATTTATTATATGCTTGTTTTCAGTATGATTGTGCCTTTCCAAATGGTTATGTATACAATGACTTATGTTACAAATCGTGCAAATCTTGATAATGTTTTCGGCATTACTTTTGTTTATCTCGGTTTTGGCGCAGGGCTTTCCGTCTTTATGCTATGCGGCTTTATTAAAAGTATTCCCCTGGAAATAGAAGAAGCGGCAATGATAGACGGCGCATCTCCTATCCAAACTTTTTTTACTGTTGTTTTTCCTATGCTTAAACCCACGGCAATCACTGTTGCAATACTTAATACTATGTGGATTTGGAACGATTACCTTTTGCCGTATCTTGTTTTAGGCTCAGATAGAAAAACAATTCCCGTTGCCATTCAGCTTGCAATGCAGGGCGCTTACGGCTCAACAGATTACGGCGGCTTTATGGCAATGCTTGTGCTTGCGATTGTGCCGATAATTA
>DAVZKM010000133.1:0-5158 GCA_052272245.1 Eubacterium sp. | reverse complement strand
AATAGTACCTGCAAGAATTCTTAAGGCCTGCGACATAAGCCTTGCGTGCTGACCTACATGGCTGTCGCCCATATCGCCCTCAATTTCACTCTTTGGAACAAGTGCGGCAACAGAGTCGACAACAACAATATCAACCGCACCGCTGCTTACGAGTTGTTCTGTAATTTCAAGTGCCTGCTCACCGAAATCAGGTTGAGACACAATAAGAGAATCAACATCTACACCTAAATTAGCGGCATAAACAGGGTCAAGTGCGTGCTCCGCATCAACAAATGCAGCATCACCGCCAAGCTTTTGAGCCTCAGCAATACAATGAAGTGCAAGGGTGGTTTTACCGCTTGATTCAGGACCGTAAATTTCAATTATACGACCTCTCGGAAGACCGCCGATTCCTGTTGCAATATCAAGAGTGAGAGAACCGGTGGAAATAGAGTCAACCTTAAGAGAAGAATTTTCGCCAAGGCGCATAACCGCACCGTCGCCAAACTTCTTTTTTATATTTTTCATAGCAGCCTCAAGAGCTGCTTTTTTGTTATCAACTGCCATCAGATAACCTCCTAACGTAATTCCCTTTTATTATACTAAATTCGATATTTAAAATCAATAGTAAATAAAAAATGTGCAAATATTTGTTCTAAATAAAAAAATACCAAAAAAAGACTTGCATTTTAATAACAATTGTGATAATATATCTACGTTCTAAATTGACAAGGAGGTGTTCGCAAATGGCAAAATGTGAATACTGCGGAAAAGACGTATCTTTCGGCATCAAGGTTTCTCACTCACACAGAAGATCAAACAGAACTTGGAAACCAAACATTAAAAAAGTAAAGGCTATTGTAAACGGCTCTCCTAAAAGAGTTAATGTTTGCACAAGATGTCTTCGTTCAGGTAAGGTTGAAAGAGCTTAATTATTTCGCATAAAACAGCACCGATTTTTTTCGGTGCTTATTTTATTTTAAAGAACTTTATAAATATAAAACAGCACCTTAATTTTAACCCCTAAGGGGGCTTGGAAAAAATTGAATACAAATATAATATGTATATTTGAGGGAGATGAGCAAATAAAATGAACATAATCAAAGCTAAAAATATAAATCATTCATATATATTAGCTCAAAAAGAGATTAAATCGCTTTACAACATTTCCTTTAAAATTAAAAAAGGTGAATTTATATCAATAGTCGGTATGAACGGCTGCGGAAAAAGTACCCTTGTTAAACACCTTAATGCACTTATTCCTCTTCAAAGCGGTGAGCTTACAATTGCAAGCCTTGATTGTTGGAATAATAAAAACGTATACAAAATCAGACAGAAATGCGGTATGGTATTTCAAAATCCAGATAATCAATTTGTTTCAACCGTTGTTAAAGAGGACGTTGAATTTTCGCTTAAAAATCATGATATAAAATATAATGACAAAACAATTGATGACATACTTACGCTCGTAGGACTCAAGGGTTTTGAAAAAAGAGACATACTTACTCTTTCGGGAGGTCAAAAGCAAAGGTTAGCCCTTGCAGGGATACTTTGCATAAAACCTGATATTATAATTCTTGATGAGGCAACTTCAATGCTTTCTCCAAATTCAAGAAAAGAAGTTTTGGATATAATTCTAAAACTTCATAAAGAAACCGATATAACATTTATAATGATTACGCAGTATGCAGAGGAAACGGTAAACGCTGACAGAATATTTGTTATGAATGAGGGTAAAATCATTGGAAGCGGCGTTCCCGAGAAAATATACTCAAACGAAGAACTGATAGAAAAATCACAAATTTCACTTCCCTATTGTGTTAAAATATATAATGATTTAAAGGAAGCGGGAATTTTCCTTGAAGAATGCCCTTTAAACAATGAAAGACTGGTGGAACTTTTATGCCGATTGAAATAAAAGAACTTTCATTTTCATATGACAGCAAGCCGTTTATTGATAAATTAGATTTAAAAATAGATGACGGCGAAATTGTTGGTATTATAGGTAATACAGGCTGTGGAAAATCGACATTTGTCCGTCTTATTGCAGGGCTTATAAAAAGCGACAGCGGTAAAATAATTATTGACGGCGACGATATTACCAACAAAAAATTTAATAAAAAAATTCTTCGCAGAAAGCTTGGAATAGTATTTCAATTTCCCGAAATGCAATTATTTGAACAAACGGTTGAAAAGGACATATTCTTCGGCTTGAAGCAATTTAAGTTGACTTATGAAGAAAAATACAAAAGGGCTGAAAAAACACTTGAGCTTTTAGGTCTTGATTTTGACAGAATTAAAGATAAATCTCCTCTTGCACTTTCCGGCGGCGAAAAAAGGAAGATTGCTGTTGCGGGAATACTCGTTTGCAAGCCGAAATATTTAATTTTTGACGAGCCGATAGCCGGTCTTGACCGTAATTCAAGAGATAACTTTATGAGATTGCTTTTATCATTAAAACGAAAAGGAACAACGATTATAATTATTTCTCACAATACCGATTATTTGGCAGAATATGCAGACAGGATACTTGTTATGGAAGACGGCAAAATCCTCTTAGACGATAAGCCTAATGAGATTTTTAATCAGACAAACATATTAAATAATCTTAACATAGGCGTTTGCAGTTCAAAGGAAATCGCAAATTTGTTAAATAAAAATGGCTTTAATATTCAAAGCAATATTTTAAAATATGACGATTTGCTAAGTTCGATAATATCAAATATAGGAGTTATAAATGATTGATATATTATCGGGAACTTATGTAAATATAAGTTCACCCATTCACAACATAAACGTAAAATATAAAATTCCTTGCTTTGCAGCAATGATTATATTAACTCTTTCGGCAAAAAGTTATATAGTATATATAATCGTTTTTTTGCTTCTTGCCATTTGCGTTTTAATTTCAAAATTAAACATTAAGCATTTCATATCGGCAATAAGCAGGCTTTGGCTGTTTTTTATAATAATTTTCTTAATGAACTCGCTTTTTTACAACAAGGGAGAAACGGTTTTAAGTCTTTGGAAAATTAACGTAACGACAGGCGGAATAAGGCAAGGGGCAGTAATAATTTTAAATGTAATATTCGTAATTCTCTGGTCCAAATTATTCGTTTTGACCTCCTCTCCTATTGAGATAACAAACGCAATTAAATTCTATCTGACACCGCTTAAATTATTTAAAGTTCCAACAGAAAATTTAGCGCTTATTTTATCGGTTTCAATTCAATTTGTGCCGACCTTATTTATTGAAGCGCAAAACATAAAAATGGCTCAAATTGCAAGAGGCGCAGAATTTGAAACAAGAAACATATTTAAAAGAGCCAAATGCATATTTCCGCTCATAGTGCCTATTTTCATAAACGCTTTTAAAAGAGCGGACGAATTATCGCAGGCACTTGAAGCAAGAGGATATAAAGGAGAAAAATAAATGAATAAAAATAATTTAAAAATCAATAAATTAAGCACAATGAGTGTGGTAAAACAATCAATCATAACCGCTGTATGCATTGCTCTTTGCGTTGTACTGCCTATGGCATTTCACAGCATTCCGCAGGCTGGTATGATTTATTGTCCCATGCATATTCCGGTACTTATTTGCGGTATTATTTGCGCACCTCAATATGCAATTATCTGCGCAATTGCCGGTCCGCTTCTTTCAAGTGTGCTTACGGGTATGCCACCTGCAGCGATGCTTCCGTCAATGCTTGTTGAACTTACATGCTATGCGCTTATTGCATCACTTTTAATGAAATTTGTTCACACGAAAAAAACTGTGGTTGATTTGTATATTTCCCTTATCGGTGCACTTCTTATCGGCAGAGTAATCGCCGGCGTTTTTAAGGCATTGATTTTTGCTCGTGGAGAAATAACAATTGCCGCTTGGACAACGTCATATTTTGTTACCTGCCTTCCGGGAATTATTATGCAAATAATCTTAGTCCCTGTTATTTACGCCTCACTCGTTAAGGCAAACCTTATCCCGTCAAGATACGTTTACAGCGAGGATAAAAATGGATAATTATAAAAAATCAACCGAAAATATTTATATTGTCAGCGGAGTAAAGATATAAAATAAGAGGACGTTCTAAATAGAACGTCCTCTTATTTTAATTTTGAAAGAATATTGGTTCATATTCAATTAAATCGTAAGCAAAAAGCTTACTGTCATCAAGATTTACCTTATGCATATCTACCGAATTAATTCTATGGCAATTATATGTTGTATAATAATAAATTCCCTTATCTGCATTACAGCAAGAAGTGTAAATCGTTATTTCATATTTACCCTCAGCTACCTCGCAACAGCCTCTCTGTTGGTCAACCGAGCCTAAAATATGGAAAAATTGGCTTACACTGTCGTTTTCATCATCACTTGATTTGGAATTTAGCTTGGTAAATGCAACTTTTGCAAAGCGAGATGTTGATGATAAGTCACCGGGTAAGCCTATTGCACCCATTCCCCTACTGTATTGTGTTAAATCGCAGCCAAAATTGTTATTTGGTTGTTTTGGCGATAAAGGCATATATTGATTTAGCATAAACATCTGCATATCAAAAGGCGGATTATTTGTTAACACCCCGATTTCGTTATTATATATTTTCATTCCGTCTTTGGTATATTCAAGCGTAATGCACTCGTTTTTATCTGCAATAATATAATGAAGCTGTGCCGATGGCAATTTATCTGAAAACGGTGTGGCGGTAATATTGATTTTTGAAAGCAATGCGTGAACTTCTTTCATATCTTTACACTTGCATAAAATCCAGTTAATAAGTTCATATTGAGCTACATTTTCTTTCATATCATCATATTCGTTGTATTGTGCGTTGCCAACAAAATTAAGCCCTGCAATGCAAACTCCCTTTTCGTTTACTGCGTCATAATAAAGAGGATAATCATTAGCAATATGTGCCATTCCGATAATTGCATAATGCTCTTTTACCTCACCCATAAATTTAAACTTAAAAGGATAATTTCTCGGTGTAATTGTTATTTGGTTGCCATATGAAAACTCGTAATCAAGTGTTCTGCCAAAATAAAAATCTTTAGTTTTATAAGTTACTGCTGTGCACATAATATCACCCTTATAATTATTAACAAAAATCAAAAAAATAAAAGGGCTGTTTTAAAACAACCCTTTGGTGCCGGCGGCGGGGGTCGAACCCGCACCCT
>DAVZKM010000132.1:0-5184 GCA_052272245.1 Eubacterium sp. | reverse complement strand
CGGGTCTTGCTTATACCGATAAAGCACCGTTTGATACCGTTCTTATTCACGGCCTTGTACGTGACGCTCAGGGCAGAAAGATGTCTAAATCTCTTGGTAACGGTATTGACCCTCTTGAGGTTATTGATGAATACGGCGCAGATGCATTGAGATTTACTCTTGCAACAGGTAATTCGCCCGGTAACGATATGCGCTTTTCAGATGAAAAGGTTAAGGCTTCACGTAACTTTGCAAACAAACTTTGGAATGCTGCACGTTTTGTATTGATGTATCTTACTGATGATTTCAAATATAACGGACTTCCAAGTGACCTTGCAGTTGAAGATGAATGGATTGTATCTAAGGTTAATGCCCTTGCTAAAGACGTTACCGATAACCTTGAAAAATATGAACTTGGAATTGCTATTCAAAAGCTCTATGATTTCATTTGGGACGTTTTCTGCGATTGGTATATCGAAATTGCAAAAATCAGACTTCAAGGTGATGACGAAAAGGCAAAGGATACTGCTAAAAGTGTTCTTGTCTATGTCCTTACAGATATTCTTAAGCTTCTTCACCCGTTTATGCCTTTTATTACCGAAGAAATATATCAGGCTATTCCTCATGACTGCGAATCAATTATGATTTCAAAGTGGGTAGAATATGACGAAAATCTTTGCTTTGCCGAAAATGAGGCTAAGATGGAAATTCTTATGAGTGCTATTCGTGCTATTCGTAACCGTAGAGCAGAGATGAATATTCCTCCAAGCAAAAAAGCTAAGGTTTATGTTGAAACAAATCAAACAGAACTTTTCTCTGCCGGTGCCGACTTTATTAAGCGACTTGCTTTTGCTAATGATGTTAAGGTTGAATCGAGCTTTGACAATCTCGGTAATACAGTAACAATCGTTACGGATAATGCCAAGATTTATATTCCTATGGGCGATCTTGTCGATTTTGAGGCAGAGCGTAAGCGCCTTGAAAAAGAACTTGCTCAGGCACAGGATAAGCTTGACTTTATCAATAAAAAGCTTTCTAATCCGGGATTTGTTAATAAAGCGCCCGAAAAGGTAGTTAATCAAAACAAAGAGGATGCCGCAAAGCTTGAGGGTAAGATTGCAAATATTAAAAATTCTATTGATTCTTTGGGTAAATAAATGAATTACGATAACGCTTTGAATTTAATACTTCAAAAGCAAAGCCTCGGTATTAAACCGGGGCTTACTCGTATTTATGAACTTTTGAATAAAATGGATAATCCTCAGGATAAGATAAACGTCATCCACATTGCAGGCACTAACGGCAAGGGTACTACTGCTGCCGCACTTTCAAACGCACTGGTCAAATCAGGCAAAAAAGTCGGTCTTTTTACTTCTCCTTGGACTGAAAATTACCGTGAGCAAATTAAAATTAACGGCAATATGATTACTGAGGAAGAATTTGCATTTTATGTAGAAAAATATATTAATTGCGACGCTACCGAATTTGAACTTGTAACTGCCGTTATGTATAAATATTTTGCAGATGAAAATGTGGATTTTGCCGTTGTAGAATGTGGAATGGGCGGTAAGGGCGACGCAACTAATGTTGAAAAAAAGAATATTTCAATTATAACATCAGTTGCAATTGACCATACGGCCTTTCTTGGCAATACGCTTGATGAAATTGCGGCTGAAAAATCCGGAATTATTAAGCCTGATTCAGTTTGTATTCTTTATCCTAACCCTAAATGTGAGCACATTTTTGAAAAAGTGTGCAGTAATAATAATTCTAAGCTTGTTAAAATTAATGATACAGGTAGCGTGTTGGATAACGATATAGCCTGTGCTCAGGCGGCTTTGACCGAACTTGGTATAAATATCAAGGCTGAAAATCCAAACCTTCCGGCAAGGCAAAGTAAAGTCGGCAATATCCTTGTTGACGGCGGTCATAATGAGGATGCGGCTCGTGCCCTTGTATCTAAAATTAATAACGAAGTTGCTGTTGTTGCAATGATGAGGGATAAAAATGTTGATGCTTATTTATCATTAATTGCGCCTAAGTGTAAAGCGATTTATGCAACGCAGGTTGATAACGCTCGTTCAATGAGTGCAAGTGAACTTGCTGCTGTTGCAAAAAAATATTGCAATAATGTTTTTACGGTCGATAAAGCCGAAAAAGCAATCATGCTTGCTAAGAAAAATAATCTTTCACTTGTATGCGGCTCGTTTTATCTTTATCGGCAAATTAGAAAAGAATTAAATTAAATACAAATTTTGATAAATTATTCAATACCAATCTGTTAGTATTATCGCAGATTGGTATTTTTTTATTGGAGTGACAAATATGAACGTTACGATTGAAAGCAGCGGATGCGTTGTTATTGCTTATCTTATCGGCGAAATAGACCACCATACGGCAGGCGAGGTTAGGGAAAAAATAGATAACACCCTTATGTTCAAAAAGCCGAATACTTTAATTCTTGACTTTAAAAATGTCAGCTTTATGGATTCCTCGGGTATAGGTCTTGTTATGGGCAGATACAGATTGCTTCAAAGCATTAATCCTGCTTGTCAAATCGAAATTAAAAACGTAACCCTGCAAACAAAAAAAATTATGGAGCTTGCAGGTCTTTCATCAATTGCAAAAATTAAGGAGAATGACAATGAATACAAAAAAGCTAATTAATGAATTTAAACTCACAATCGACAGTAAAAGCGTAAATGAAGCCTTTGCACGTGTTGCCGTTTCTGCATTTGTAACCCCCTTGGACCCAACACTTGAGGAAATCGCAGATTTAAAAACGGCAGTCAGCGAGGCGGTGACAAACTGCATAGTCCACGCTTATAAGAATACATACGGCAAAATATTTATATCAGGAAAACTTTTTGACGACAATACAGTGAAAATTGTAATAAGGGACAAGGGCTGCGGAATCGTAGATGTTTCTCAGGCAATGACTCCGCTTTTTACAACCGGCGAGGGTGACCGTGCTGGCCTCGGCTTTACCGTTATGGAAAGCTTTTGCGACAAAATAAACGTTAAATCAAAATTAACCTTTGGCACAACCGTAACCCTTTCTAAAAAAATTGAGGGCAAATCAAAATGGTAACTGACCGTGATAAAATGATTGAGAATAATATCGGCTTGGTTCATTCTATTGCAAATCGCTTTAAGGGCAGAGGGGTGGACTATGACGATTTATTCCAAAGCGGTTGCGTGGGCTTGATTAAAGCGGTTGATAATTTTGACGAAAGCCGTGGCTTTGCATTTTCAACTTATGCCGTTCCCGTAATAATGGGCGAAATAAAACGTATTTTTCGTGACGGCGGCGCAGTAAAGGTCAGCCGCAGTTTAAAGGAAAAAGCTATTAAGGCTCAGGTTTTGCGTGAAAAATTTATTAATGATAAAATGCGAGAACCGACTGTCTTGGAACTGTCTAATCTTCTTGAGTGCCCACCCGAAGAAATACCCGAAATTTTGGGCGTTATTGCCCCTATGGTATCACTCAGCACTTCAAGTGACGATGGTGAATATACTATGGATGTACCCGTTGATGAGAGTGATGAAATTTTTAATCGCTTAATTGTTCACCGACTTTTTAAATTTCTTGACGATACGGAAAAGGCAATAGTCGATATGCGCTATTATAAGGGCTTCACTCAAGCTAAAACTGCTGCCGCACTCGGTATATCTCAGGTGCAGGTTTCCCGTAAAGAAAAATCCCTCCTCCAAAAGCTTCGTAAATATGTTGAATAAAATAAAGGTGACCGTCCGGTGCCTTTGTTTTTTACGTGAATTTAACGGCGTATGCAGATTCTTCACAATATGGAAATATTTATTATGAAGAAAACGAAGACGCAACTATTGAAATAACAATACATTGGTTAAGACAGTTAAAACAAACTGAAAAATACCCTCAACACTTGATTGTGTCGAGGGTATTACTGTATGTGATATTATAACTGCGCCAAATCATACGGCGTTTTTTGATAAACAAAATAATTAAGCCAATTACTGAATATTATATTCGCTGAGCTTTTCCAACTCATAATAGGTACTGCGTTGTCGTCGTTATTAGGAAAATAATTGTAAGGCACGTCAATATCAAGCCCTTTTTCCTTATCCCTAAAATATTCCTTTGCAAGTGTGTCCCTGTCATATTCACTATGACCCGTTACGAAAAACTGCCTGCAATCCATATCTGAAATAATATGAACGCCGGATATCTCGCTGTAAGAAATAACCTGAAGCTGTTTAACAAGAGCAATATCTTGAAGCCTTGTCTCGGTATGCCTTGAATGGGGAACATAATATACATCGTCAAGCCCTCTCATAAGCGGATGGGTAATATCAAGCGACTGGTGAGGGAATACACCAAACATTTTTTTCTTAAGCGGATATTTCTTTACTCCGTAATGATAGTAAAGCCCTGCCTGAGCACCCCAACAAATATGAAAGGTGGAGTAAACATTTCTTTTGCTCCATTCCATAATCATACATAGCTCATCCCAGTAGTCGACTTCTTCAAATTCAAGTTGCTCAACGGGTGCTCCCGTAATAATCATTCCGTCATACTTGTTATCTTTTACTTCATCAAATGTATTATAAAATTTTGCCATGTGTATTCTTGAAACATTTTTTGCCTTATGGCTTTTAACTTGGAGAAAATCAATATCAAGCTGCAAAGGAGAATTGCTTAGCAATCTCAAAAGCTGCGTTTCCGTTTCAAGCTTTGTCGGCATTAGGTTAAGTATAATGATTTTCAAAGGTCTGATATCCTGCATATTAGCCCTTGACTTGCTCATAACAAATATATTCTCTATTTCCAAGTTTTGCTTAGCCGGCAATTCATCGTCAATACGAATTGGCATTATATCAGCCCCTTTCTTTTTTAGCGTTTATACATTATAACAAAACTTAAGCAAAATTTCAATATCTATATAATGTATATTAATATTATCTGTAACACTGTTTTATAAATTCAATATTATGTAATATTAAGCTAATCATATATATTGTGCTATTTGAAAATACAATATATACCTTAAAATGTTACAAAATGATACCAATAACAGTATATAGTATCAAATTGTAGTAAAATGTGCACATAAATGTTGAATTTTGTTATAAATTTATGTCAATATCATAAAATGCACAAAAAAATCTTAAAAACCTGTTGACAAAGAGAGAAAAGGGTGGTAATATGTGTAAGTCGCAACGAGA
>DAVZKM010000131.1:0-5229 GCA_052272245.1 Eubacterium sp. | reverse complement strand
AAACTACTACAACTACCGCTGCATCCAAGCCAACCGAAAAAGAAACAACCTCAACTGCAAATCCAACAAAGATTGTTACTGATAAAGACGGCTGGATCGATAAGTGGTATTAAAAAATATCAGAAAAGAATGCGTCTGTTCCAGATGTAAAAATGAAAACGGCAATGTTCTCACTTGCAGTGATAAGTCATTTATTTGGAGCACCGGCAGAAATCTTGAAAGTATAGTTGACGGCGAAAACGAATTCAGTTATACTTATGATGAATGGGGAAAATCATTAAGAAATTATATTATAGCAAAAGCAACTATAATAGCAGGAAGATTTGGTGCACTAATTAATCCTGCCGTAGCCGCTTGCTCCGCTGCTTTAGCACTTGTAATATCCGGATTTTCGGCTACAACTGTTGCCCGAGCTCTAATTGAAGGTAAAGGAATCTCAATTACTTGGTCAAGGACAAAAAAGGTAGAATATATGGAATAACAGTTGGTCTGAGATAGGTATAATTTATGAAAAAAAGTACATTAATATTTTTTACAATAGTAAGCTATGTTTGTATTCCAGCCTGCTTGGGATATAAGAAAACAATAGATATCTTATTAATTATTACTTGTGCAATGTTATTGATACTAATTGGTTATTATGACAAAAGACATAGTGCGTATGAAAGAGTAATCATGATATTAAGTCAAACTGTCTCATATATAATTCTTTATTCATATTATTTGAATTTAGATAAACTACAATTAAACGTTGTGCTCGTATATATATTGAGTGCCATTACTTTATTGCCAAATTTATATCAAATAAAAAAATGAAACCATAGGGTGATAAAATGAAAAAAGCAATATCAATAATTTTATCAGCAACTATGCTTTTAACAACATTTAGCATAGGCTTTACAGCCTATGCTGATGTGCTTGAAGAAAAAGCAATTGATAAATTTATAAATAATTCCTGTGAGATTATCAGAGAATATGATGCGGATAAAGATTTTGTCAGTGAAGATGAAAATATGTCAGCATATAGTTCTGCTATGAGCGGAAATTTTCAGACCTGCCGTTTAATTGTTAAAGCAGACGGCGCTTTTGATAACTGCGGTGCAGTAGAGCACATCAAAGGTTTTATGAATTTTCATATCTTACAGTATGAAAACGAAGCCGATACCGAAAGCGCATACAATTTTCTCTTGAATGAAAAAAATATTTTATCTGTCAGTATTGATAAAATAGTATCACCTGCTCAGGCTGAAGATGATGAGGTTGATACATCAACAGATGTATTCCCCGAAAGCAGTAATGGTCATCTTTGCGATTGGGCAACTGAACGCACAGGCTCTGCTCGAGTTAACGAATACATAAAAGAAAATGATATTCCGTTAACGGACATAACGGTAGGCGTTATAGATCAGGGCGTGGACTACAACCATGAATTTCTGAAAGACAGAATTAAGCGAACACATTTCAATTCATCAACCGACGGAAATCAAAATGACGAACTTGATATGATTGACGGTCACGGAACAGCAGTAAGTAGCGTGGTTGTTGATAATACACCAGAAAGTGTTTCCGTTGCAGTCTACCGAGTTCTCGATGATGAATGGGAAAATTCTGTTGCAGGAATCACTATGGGTATATTGCAAGCAATAACAGATGAAGTTGATATAATCAATATCAGTTTAGGATATACTGATGAAGACGGTATAACTAAATCCGCTTGTGAGCTTGCTGAAAAAAGAAAGATTCCAATTGTCGCCGGTGCAGGTAATGAAGGCTATGACATTGTTACATCACCAAAGGCTCCTGCAAACTTATATAATAGCATATCTGTTGTAGCAACCAACAAAAATAACAGAATTTGTTATTGGAGCAGCAATGGAGTGGCAATAGACCTCTCTGCACCGGGTGAAGGAATTAATGTTGCAGTATCAAATAACAGATATGATATATGGGACGGAACTTCTTTTGCTGCACCTTGTGTTGCGTCTGCTATTGCAACTATAAAATCAATTCACTATGATTATTCGTATGACTATATTGAGAAAAGACTGATAGAAACGGCTCTTCCTCTTGAAATTTATTCTGACAACAGTATGTTGAATATTGATGGTTTTAAATTGCCAAAGTATTTATACAACTACAGATTTGGTAAAGGTATGATACAAATTGATACTGCCTTGGGATTTGAAATTCCTTCAACTCCCGAATGTAATTATCAAAGCGGAAATTATATTGATGAAATTCAGATTGAACTTAAATCCGATTATCCGATATATTACACGCTTGACGGTTCATATCCAACAAATTCAAGTACCCTTTATACCGAACCAATCACAGTTAATGAAGATATAGATTTAAGAGCAGTTGCCTATAATGAAAATAGTCTTATTCAATACAGCGATGAAATAGAATGTGAATATCAGATTTTCACTCAAGGCACTGATGATATGTTTGAAATTGATGAAAACGGCTGTATCAAAAAATACAGTGGCAATATAGTAAACTTGTCAGTACCAAACGAAATTAACGGTATTGAAGTAAAAACATTTTCGCCTAAGTTATTTAACGATAACAATATTGCAAAATTGGTTTTACCAAATACCATAAATGAAATCCCTGACAGTGCTTTTGCTGATAACACTGTTATTGAATATATTAATACAGGCGGAGCAAAAACAATTAAAAAATATTCTTTTTCCGAAAGCAAAAATTTGTATACAATTGATATGCCCAATGCCGAAGGTATAGAAACGAACGCATTCGCCAGAAGTAACAGTATACATGAAACCGGATTTTATATAAATGCTCCGAATCTGAAATATATACAGAAAAATGGTTTTTATTTATGTTTGCATTTTGGTATCGAAGCACCTAAACTTGAGAAACTTTACAGTACATCTTTTTGTCAATCTTTTATTACATATGCTAATTTTCCGAATTTAAAATCTGTTGAAGGCGGTACATTAACCCGTGCTCCTTTTTATGACTGTTATTCATTAACTGTATTAAATGCTCCAAATCTTGAAACAAGTGCATCAAAAGTATTGGTATCTAATCGTGAATGCTTACAATATGTAAATTTGCCTAAATATACCGGAAAATTATTCGCCTCTTCTACATTTAAATATTTGAATTATTATAATGTTACCAAAGAAACGGCAGAATTAAGCGGACTTGATTATTATGATGTAAAAGCGCTTGGCGGCTCAATAAGAGTAACGGATGCCGGTCTTCGCTTTGGCTTTTCATATAATGAAAGTCAAAAAGATAAGATTGAAGAGTACGGTTTTGTTTACACCAATCAAAACATTGACGATACTTTATTAACTTGTGATAATGCTGATGATAAGAACATTATTAAATTCACGGCTAAAAATAAAATTACAAAAAATAATATAACATCATTTAATCTTGTGTTTACAGGTGTTCCAAAATCGGCTTATGATATGGATATAACTGCAAGGGCTTATGTAAAGGTAGACGGAATGTATTTCTATTCCGACACATTAACAAGAAGCTTTAATCAAGTCGCAAACGCAGTGTTAGCTGATGAGGAAATTGACCAAAATACAAAAGATAAACTTAATGATTTACTTAAGGAGGTACAGAGCAATGAAAGAAGAATATTTAAAGCCTAAATGTGAGATTGAGGAGTTTAAAACAGTAAGCGTAATCACAACAAGCAGTGACGATAATGATACACCGTTTCCTTGGGGATAAAATATGAAAAAACAAATTTTGCTTATGATTTCTATTGTAGTTATAATTTGTTCGTTTGTTGCTTGCACAAATACCAGCAGTAGCGGCATAAATTCCACTACTGCTGGTACTGACGATAAAGGAACTACATATTATAATGAAACAACGAGTAAAAATGAAAAAGCTATAATAGATAAATCAAAAAATTCAACAACTAAAGCAACGATTGATAAATCAAAAGAAAATTTGTCAAAAAACAAAAATAAAATAAGTAATTCAAACACCACAAACAAAGATGATAATATTGCCAGAGATGAAATTATACCGGATACAATTTCGTCTACAGCGAACAGCAATAACACAGTCGCTACTGAAACTTCTGTTGTCCAATCTACAAAATCCACAACTAAGTTGATGACCTCAACAACGAAAAAGAATACAACTCCCGCTACCGATAAGGATGGCTGGATTGACAAATGGTACTAAATATCAGAAAAGAGAAAATTTTGAAAAAAGTATTATTAATCATTATGTGTATTATTTCATTTGCTTTAGCTTCCTGCAGTAATAATACAACATCTGAAAATAAGATATCATCTAAAAGCAAGAATCAAAAATATATCAAAGCATAAATTAAGCCTACAGATTGATTTCTGTAGGCTTTTTATATACTCGGTTTCAAGCCGTGAGCTTGTTTTTTCTCATTAATCTTCTGTTGCATTTTACAATCAACCTGACCGATTTTTCTTTTATTCTGTTCCTGATTCTTCGTTGTACCAGCCGTAACCCTTAATCAGTCCTACACAGTCGGATGTTCTTCCGCCAAGCCAATTCTCTCGGATATATGCTTCTTTATCTGTTATATGAGAGCCGAACACACCTTGATATAAGAATACAGACAATGTATATAAATAACAAAAAAGGAAACAACGCCGCTACGGTAGATGTTAAAACCCCTACCTCTACGTCCGAAACGGGCAACGGAAAAGTTTCCTTTGATAGTAGTTTACCACAAAACGCAGAAAAAAACAATACCAAAAAATCCCTTGATGTTGAAGATTACAAAATCAGCGTATTTTAGAGGGGAATCGGCTAACGAATATACTAACCCTGCAAAAATTGTTGATGATGATTTGTATAAATCCAAAATGTTAGCGGCTAATGAACTTGATAATATTTTGAAAAGCAGTAATTATAATCGTTGGGAGAATGACGACGGACGTCATAAGGGCGTAATCAGGTGGCTTTACTATAAAACGATTTTTGCAGTAAAACAAAACGATAATGAATATGCGGTAATATCAGGAAAAATATCTATAAAAAGAATAGCTCGTGGCGATTGCTTTTATGATATTACAGAAATAAAAAACATTACCGACAGCAATGTTGGTCGAAATATCATAAATGATATTGCCAAATCTGAAGGTAATGTTTCTACTGATAGTATATCCCAAAACAGCGAAAATGTCAATATAAAGCGTTGACTCTGACGGTAACGAGCTATCCCCTGCTCAGGCTGAGTATTTCAAGGAC
>DAVZKM010000130.1:0-5238 GCA_052272245.1 Eubacterium sp. | reverse complement strand
ATATCGTCTGTAAGCGTAAAAATATGGTCAATATCCTCATTGTTACAAATGCAACGAGGGTTTGAGCATTTAATAACATTTGTAAGCGTTTTTGGAAGCGAAAGAGTTTTCTTTTCCACGCTTTTGCCGTTTTTGATTACATTAACGGTAATATTTTTATCAATATAGCAAAGCACATCAAGATTGATATCGATAAGCTCGTTAATCTTAATTATATCCTTTGCGCCCATTTTTTCGCTCTTGGCATTTTGAATAATAGCGACCTGACATTTAAGCTTATCAAGGCGGAGCGCATTATAAACCTCCATACCCTTTCCTGCCGTAATATGGTCAAAAACAATACCGTTTTCTATTTCATCAATTTTCATTTGATTGTACCTGCCCATTCAAGAAGAGTTTTAATAAGTGCCATTCTTACATATTTTCCATTGAGCGCTTGAACAAAATATTTAGCCCTCGGGTCATCGTCAACCTCTGTTGCTATTTCATTAACTCTCGGAAGAGGGTGCATAATTGTCAAGTCCTCTTTAGAAGTTTCGAGTTTGTCAAGGTCAAGAATAAATGAGTCCTTAACTTTAAGATATTCATCTTCTGAAAAGAATCGTTCACGCTGAACACGAGTCATATAAAGCACATCAAGTTCAGGCATAGCCTCCTCCATAGTTTCGACCTCTTTGTATTCACTTCCCGATTTATCGAGAATATCCGTTTTAATATAATCAGGAAGAGCAAGTTCTTTAGGGGCGATAAGAACAAATTTAACATTCTTATATCTTGTCATAGCTTTGATAAGAGAATGAACGGTTCTTCCGAACTTAAGGTCGCCGCAAAGACCTATTGTCATATTATCAAGCCTACCCTTTTCTCTGAAAATAGTTAAAAGGTCGGCAAGAGTTTGAGTCGGGTGAGAATGGCCGCCGTCGCCTGCATTAATAATAGGTACGCCGCTTTTAAAGCTTGCTACTCTCGGCGCACCTTCAAGAGGGTGGCGCATTGCAATAATATCAGCATAACAGGATACCATTCTGACAGTATCCTCAACCGTTTCGCCCTTTGATGCAGATGAACTTGCCGCCTCGCTGAATCCCAAAACATTGCCGCCGAGTTCCATCATAGCAGCCTCAAACGAAAGACGTGTTCTTGTTGACGGCTCAAAAAACAGTGTAGCAAGCTTCTTTCCGTCGCAAACGTGTGCGTATTTTTCTTTATTATTAATAATATCTATCGCAGTAGAGATAATGCCGTCTACTTCTTCAAGCGATAAATCCGTTGTGTCAAGCAAATGTCTCATTTGAGCACTTCCCTTCAATTATTCCGTTGCGCCGTTAACAGCAAGATATGCTTTAATTCTGTCAACGTTTTCCTTGTTTGCTTCGTCCTCTTCAAGATATTCGATAATATCATATACGTCTACAACCGAATACACCGGAAAGCCAAACTCTTCGGTCACCTCAGCCATAGCGCTCTTTTCGCCCTGACCCTTTTCCTTACGGTCAACCATAACAAACGCAGCCTTAACATTAACGCCATCAAGCTTTGAAAGAATAGCCATACTCTCTCTGATAGCAGTTCCTGCAGTGATAACGTCCTCAACAATAACAACGTCCTCGCCTGCCTGCGGTTTATAGCCAACAAACACACCGCCTTCGCCGTGGTCCTTTTCCTCCTTACGATTGAAGAAGAACGGCACATCAAGGCCGTCTTTTGCAAGTGCAACAGCAACCGAAACAGCAATAGGAATACCCTTATAAGCCGGACCGTAAAGAACGGACTTCTTATTTCCTACCTTTTCAAAATAAGCCTTTGCATAAAACTCGCCGAGTTTTTGAATTTGCTCACCTGTTTTAATATCACCTGCATTGATGAAATAAGGAATTTTTCTGCCGCTTTTAGCGGTAAAATCGCCAAACTTCAATACTCCCGCATCCTCTAAAAACTTTATAAATTCTCTTTTGTATCCTTCCATTGTTATCTCCTTATCCTACAAATTCCTTGACGCATCTTCTGTAAGCCGCAACAGGGTCAGCCGCTGCGGTAATAGGTCTGCCAACCACGATATAATCAGAGCCGATTTCCTTAGCTTTTTCAGGAGTTGTGACACGAACTTGGTCGCCCACATCACCGTCTGCAAAGCGAACACCCGGTGTAACCGTCATAAATTTATCACCGCAATTATCCTTAACCATACCGGCCTCGAGAGGAGAACAAACAACACCGTCAAGCCCTGCTGCCTTAGCATTTTGAGCATATTTTACAATTGTATCGTTAATAGACGCATTTATAAGAAGTTCGTTTTGCATACGTTGCTCACTTGTTGAGGTAAGCTGAGTTACGGCAATAAGAAGCGGTCTTGTGCCATCCGCTCTTGTAAGTCCTTCAAGTGCAGCTTTCATCATATCAACAGTACCTGCCGCATGAACGTTAGTCATATCAACATCAAGTTTGGAAAGAACAGCCATAGATTTTTTAACGGTATTAGGGATATCGTGAAGCTTAAGGTCAAGAAAAATCTTATGTCCTCTTTTCTTGATTTCTTTAACTATTGACGGACCCTCGGCATAATAAAGTTCCATACCGATTTTAACAAAAGGTTTTTCCTCGGTAAACTTATCGAGAAAATCAAAGGTTTGCTGTGCGCTTGAAAAGTCGCAAGCTACAATAACGTCCTTACCCATTAATCAATCACTCCTATAATATCACTTAATTTATTAATACCGAGCTTTTCACATTCAGTAGGAAGAGCCTCGATAATATCTTTACAAGCGTAGGGGTTTACAAGATTTGCCGCCCCTACCTGAACAGCGGTTGCGCCTGCCATCATCATTTCAATAACATTTTTTGCGCTTGACACACCGCCGCAACCCATAACGGGAATATCACAAGCCTTTGCAACCTGATAAACCATTCTTACTGCAACGGGAAAAATAGCGTCGCCGCTGAAGCCACCCATTTTGTTGGCAATAACGCTCCTGCGTCTTTTAAGGTCAATACGCATACCGAGCATAGTATTTATAAGGCAAATACCGTCTGCGCCTGCATCTTCGCAAGCCTTTGCAATTGAGACGATATCCGTCACATTGGGCGAAAGCTTGATAAACACCGGCTTAGTTGTTACATTTTTAACAGCCTTGGTTACCTGTGCCGCACATTCGGGTGAAGTTCCAAAGCTCATTCCGCCGCCGTGAACATTAGGGCAGGAAACATTAACTTCTAATATACCGACTTGCTCCTCTTTATCAAGAAGCGAACAAGTATAAGCGTAATCATCAACCGAAAAGCCGGACACGTTTGCAATAACAGGTTTATGGAAATATTCTTTCATTTCAGGCAATTCATGCTCAATGACGTGGTGAACGCCCGGATTTTGAAGCCCGACGGCATTAATCATACCTGAGGTACATTCTGCTATTCTCGGAGTAGGATTGCCGAAACGAGCATCCTTAGTAGTGCCCTTAAACGAGAATGAGCCTAAAATATTGATATCATAAATATCCTTAAATTCCTTGCCAAATCCGAAAGTACCTGAAGCCGGAACAACCGGATTATCCATCTCAAGCCCTGCAAGATTTACAGATAAATCTACCATATAATCTCCTCCTTAACAAGAACGGGACCATCCTTACATATACGCTTATTGCCGTATTTTGTTTTGCAGGAGCAACCCATACAAGCGCCGAAGCCACAACCCATTCTTTCCTCAAACGAGAACTGACCCGAGCATTGCGTTTTGTCATAAACCGCCCTAAACATAGGGAGAGGACCGCAGGTATAAAAATAATCGTAATCATCCGGAAAAGCGTCAGTTACAAAGCCTTTAACGCCGTATGAGCCGTCAACGGTCGCAACAAAAACGTCAATACCAAGTGCCTTAAATTCATTTTCATAAAAAACCTCGTCCTTAGTGTTAAAGCCAAGAACAACGCAAGGCCTTTGCCCTGATTCAATAAGCTTTTTAGCAAGAAAATACATTGGCGGAACACCGACGCCACCGCCGATAAGAAGCGGCTTAGTCGATTTTGATATATCGTAGCCGTTGCCAAGACCTGTGAGCACATTAAGCATTTTTCCTATTTTAAGATTGCTCATCTGCTCAGTGCCTTCGCCGACTACCTTATATATAATTGTGATAACATTTTCTTTGCAATCGCAAACAGAGATAGGACGGCGCAGAAATTTGCCATCAAGCTTGATATTTACAAATTGACCCGGTGCGGTGATATGAGAAGTATCGCCCTCAAGCCTCATTTTATAAACATCTTTAGCTATTTTTTCATTAGATAAAATCTTATAATTGCTTTCAAAAAACATATATAATTATTCCTCGTCAATTGTTGATACGCCGAGTGTAATCTCCTCAAGAACGTCAAGGAGCACCTTAACGGTATCAAGTGAAGTGAACATAGTTACATTATTTTCTACTGCCGCACGTCTGATTTCAGAACCGTCGGAATGGGAATCGCCGGCATTTATATCAATAGTATTGATAACATAAGCGATATGGCCCTGACGAAGTGCTTTAAGAATTTCATCGCTGTCATCAAGAGTAAGCTTTGCACGTACTTTAGTTCGAATACCGTGATTCTTAAGATATTTGGCAGTTCCCTCTGTTGCTTCAATATTAAAGCCAAGGTCATAAAAACGCTTAATAAGAGGGAGCGCAGTCGGCTTGTCCTGATCGGCAATAGTTACAAATACAGTGCCGTAGTTTGCAACGTTCATACCCGACGCCTGAATAGCCTTATAAAGCGCACGGGTAAGCGACTTGTCGTAGCCGATTGCCTCACCTGTTGACTTCATTTCAGGAGAGAGGTATGTATCCATTCCCTTAAGCTTAGAGAATGAGAAAGCAGGAGCTTTAACGTACCAGCGTTTTTTCTCATCAGGGTAAACCTTATCAATTCCCTGTTCCTTAAGCGAATGACCCAAGATAACCTGAGTTGCAATATGAGCCATAGGAACGCTCGTTGCCTTTGAAAGGAAAGGAACAGTTCTTGATGAACGTGGATTAACCTCAATTACATAAACGTCGTCATTGTTATCGGCAATAAACTGAATGTTATAAAGACCGACAATACCTATGGCCTTACCGAGCCTTACGGTATAATCAATAATTTTATCTTTAACATTTTGGGAAGCGGTAAAGGTTGGATAAATCGAAATAGAGTCTCCCGAATGAACACCGGTTCTTTCAACGTGCTCCATAATACCCGGAATAAATACGTCCTCGCCGTTCAGCAG
>DAVZKM010000129.1:0-5246 GCA_052272245.1 Eubacterium sp. | reverse complement strand
CTGTCAATAATTTTGACGAGCCTTTCCTTTTTACCGCTTTTGTCGGTTGTAAGCTTTTGAATATATTTCAAATCTTTTATCGCAGTTATTACATCATTTGGCGTCACTTTTTTATTTGTAACATTGCTTGTAACATAACTTATCATTTTTGCAAGCTCGTCAAGCTCTGCCTCATTAAAAATAATTGTTCTCTCGGTTTCGAAAAGGTAAGCATTTTCTGTTTTTAATCTTTTTGTCAAAAGGTAAGTGTCCATTGAAAACTCAATCGTATTGTGTGCTGTGTGGCTGTTTATGTGCGGATGTTTTTCGACTATTTTGTTTTGAAGCGCATATACATACGGGTGACAGCTTCGATCGAGTGCATAGTGGAGTATAAACCCTGCGGCATAAGATTTTGCAATATTTTTGCTTTCTGACAAATTGATGTATTCCCTCATTTTGTCAAATATATCGCTCGGCCTTGCTCTGTGCAGGAGCGAGCCGATTTTTCTCATTGATTTTCCTGTCATCCACGGCATAACCCTGTGGTCAAAAAATATGTCCGGCCCCTGCGTGCCGATAAAAAGCGCCGCATCATTTAATTTAAAGTCAATGCAGCTTTCAATTTCTTCTTTTAATTCTTTTGCAAAAATATAATGTGTAGAATATGCCGGCATTAAATCAGTCCTTTAAAATCATCGGGGAAGTCGCTGTCAACCGTGATTTTTTCATTAGTAATCGGGTGATTGAAATAAATTGTTTTGCAATGAAGCGCCTGCCTGTTAATCTTGGTGCAGTCGCCGCCGTAAAGCGTGTCGCCCAAAAGGGGAGAACCAATATGGGCAAAATGCACCCTTATTTGATGAGTTCGCCCAGTTTCAAGGTTTAGCTTTAAAAGCGTGCTTTCACCGTCGGTCTTAACCGCCGTGTAGTGGGTAATCGCTCTTTCGCCGTCGTCAAAAACACCACGCTCAATAATGCTTTCCTTTACTCGCCTAATCGGCAAATCGATTGTGCCATCGCTCTCAAATTTGCCCTTGACCACCGCATAGTAGTCCTTTTTTATTTTACCTGAAAGTTTACTTGCCGCAAGTTCGTTTTTAGCAATTAACACAAGACCGCTCGTATCCCTGTCAAGCCGATAAACCGCCCTAAAGGCACAGTCGCTTTCCATATAGCAGGCGGCAACGTTTGCAAGCGTGTCACCACGGTGATTTCTGCTTTCGTGAACAGGCATAAGCGGCGGCTTGTTTAATACCAAAATATCCTCGTCGTCATAAGCGACCTTAACTTTGTCACAGATGAATTTTTCGGGCATTTTGCCCTTGTTTTTAATTCTTATTTTAAGCACGTCGCCTGCATGCAAAATCGCAATCGCCTTTGCAAATTCACCGTTTAGGCTTATTCCGTTTTTGTCCTGCTTCAGCTTTGTCAAAAGTGCGCTTGATATACCGAAATTTCTTAAGAAATCCCTTATCATCATCCCGTCTTGTTTTTCTTCAATTTTAAACGTAATTTCTCTCATGGCTTTATTATATAACAAAAGGTAATTAATAGCAAATTTAGATTTGAAAACAAAAAAATAACCGCTCTAAATTAATAGATACGGTTGTTTTTTTAATTGATATTATGGGCTGACCGTCTGTCTGATAAGCCCTTTATTTAAAAGCTATATGAAACAATTATGCCGCCGTCGGATGCATAAAGCGAATTAAGACCCGACGCTTTAAGTATTTCAACATTGCCGAATTTAGCCTTTTCGCAGATTTTTGCGGCAACCTGCTTTGCTCTGTCCTCACAGCAGACGTAAGACACAACAAGCGTTTCACCGCTTAAATCCTTGCCTTCAAGCTCGTTTGCGATAAGGTTGCTCATCTTCATCATAGCACGGTTGAGCGTGATATCCTGAGCTGCAAGTGAAATGTTGCCTTGAGTCGTTCTTTTGCAAATAAGCTTAACCCTTATTTTTTCAAGCACTTTAGCCGCAAGAGCAAAGAGCCTGCCGTTTGACTTGAGCGCATCCAAGCTTTCGAGGCAGAAATAAAGACCTGTGTTATTTACTATATAAGACTCAATTTCCTTTTGAATATCGTCTGTATTTTTGCCGCTTTCGGCAAGTGCTTTAATTTTTTTTGCAACCAAAGTTTCAAGCCCTGATGTTGCAAGAGAATCAAAAACAATAATTGTTTTATCATCGTTAAATTCTTCTTCGTAAAGCATTTTTCCCTGAAGCGCACTGTTATATGTTCCGCTTAACTGATTTGTGATAGTTAAAACAAAAACAGCCTCATAATCGCCCTCATAAGCCTTTTTGAATGCGTCGGGAGCAGGACAGGCAGATTTTGCATTGCCGCCGTTTGCCTTCATTCTTGCAATGAAATCGTCCTGGTCAAAGTTTTCATCATCAAAAATTCTGTAATCGCCTATCTCGAGAGTTAACGGAACAATCTCAAAATTATCCCAATTCTTCATATCAGCCGTTAAATCGCAACAGCTGTCTACTACAATTTTGTATTTCATAATTTTATCCCTTATACATACTATTTTGAAATTAATTATAACCTTTTTATATTTGGTAGTCAACCGATAAACGTAAAAATGTCTTTTGAATTTGAATAATAGACTGTGAACGTATAATTTGCAATTTAAAAATATTACGGTGAGTAATAAAAAGCGGCACACACTGATTAATGTATGCCGCTGAATTTATATGCTATTTTTCGATAATTTTTCTTGCCTTTTTGATTTGCTTTTCTATGCTTGATGCGCTTGGTCCGCCCTCAACAAGCCTGTCGTTTACGCATTTTTCGAGGTTTATTGCAGTATAAACATCTTCGTCAAACAAGTCGCAAACGTTTTTGTATTCATCAATAGGGAGCGTTTCGAGCGTTAAGCCCTTGTCAATGCAAAGCGCAACAAGCTCGCCGGTAGCCTTGTATGCATCTCTGAAAGGTAATCCCTTACCTACAAGGTAATCTGCGCAGTCGGTAGCATTTATAAATCCCTTTGCTGCGGCATTCCTCATATTATCTTTAAGCACGGTCATTGTATCAATCATCGGGGTGAAAGCATTAAGGCACATTTTAACCGTGTCAACAGCGTCAAATATTGCTTCCTTATCCTCCTGCATATCCTTGTTATATGCAAGTGCGATACCTTTCATAACAGTTAAAAGAGCGGTCAAGTCGCCGAATACACGTCCGCTTTTACCTCTTACAAGTTCTGCAATGTCAGGATTCTTCTTTTGCGGCATAATGCTTGAGCCTGTAGAGAATGCGTCGTCAAGCTCAATAAATTTGAATTCCCAGCTGCACCACATAATAATTTCTTCGCTGAAACGTGACAGATGAACCATAACAAGCGAAAGCGCAGATGCAAGCTCAATGCAAAAATCCCTGTCAGATACGCCGTCAAGGCTGTTTGACGAGACGCTGTCGAATCCCAAAAGCTCGGCAACCATATTCCTGTCAAGCGGATATGTAGTTCCGGCAAGCGCACCCGAGCCGAGTGGCAAAACGTTCATTCTGCGCTTAACGTCTGAAAGTCTGTCAAGGTCACGCAAAAGCATTGACGCATAAGCCATAAGGTGATGACCGAATGTGATAGGCTGTGCCCTTTGAAGATGAGTGTAACCCGGCATAATAACGCTCTTGTTCTCTTCAGCCTTGTTGCAAAGAACCTCAATAAGGCCCTTGATTTTTTCGCTGATTTCGTCAATTTCTTTATTAAGCACCATTCTTATATCAAGTGCTACCTGGTCGTTACGTGACCTTGCGGTGTGAAGCCTTTTGCCTGTTTGACCTAAACGTGCCGTAAGTTCACCCTCAACGAATGTATGTATGTCCTCAGCGCTCATATCAATAGCGAGTTTTCCTGATTTGATATCGTCAAGTATGTTGTTTAAACCGTCAACAATTTTGTCACTCTCGCTTTTGTCAATAATGCCTGTCGCACCGAGCATTGTTGCGTGGGCTATGCTGCCCTTAATATCCTCTTCAAACATTCTTGAATCAAATTTGATTGAAGAATTGAAGTCATTAGTTTCTTTCGCAAGTTCTTTTTTAAATCTGCCTTTCCAAAGCTGTGCCATAAAGTTTACCTCATTTGTAAAATTAAGGGCGAACCGTGTTCGCCCCTACGAATTTTTCGCTTTTTATATTGTTTATCAATCAGTCGTTAGCTTCTCTTTTTTTATCAAGAAGAGCCTTAACCTTGGTTGAAAGACCAAAGAGGTTAATGAAACCTGCAGAGTCAGCCTGATTGTAAGCACCGCCGTCGTCACCGAATGAAGCAACATTTTCATCATAAAGAGTATATGGAGATGTTACGCCGGCATTCATAACGTTGCCCTTATAAAGTTTAAGCTTAACATCACCTGTAACTGTTTCCTGAGTCTTATTAACAAATGCGTCAAGTGCCTCACGAAGAGGAGAAAACCACATTCCGTTATATACAAGTTCACCGTACTTTTCAGCTACAAGCTTTTTGTAGTGCGATGTGTCACGGTCAAGAGTAATCATCTCAAGAAGCTGGTGAGCCTTATAAATGATTGTTCCGCCCGGTGTTTCATACACACCACGGCTCTTCATACCTACAAGACGGTTTTCGACAATATCAAGAAGACCGATACCGTTTTTTCCGCCGAGTTCGTTAAGCTTTTCAACGAGAGCAAGCGGACTGAGCTTTTCGCCGTCAACAGCAACGGGCTCGCCTTTTTCAAAATGAATTGTGATATATGTAGGCTCGTCAGGTGCTTTTTCAGGAGCTACTCCAAGTTCAAGGAAGCTGTCGTTAAGATACTGGGGCTCATTTGCCGGATCCTCAAGGTCAAGGCCTTCATGGCTTAAGTGCCATACATTTTTATCCTTTGAATAGTTTGTTTCACGGTTTATTTTAAGCGGAATATTGTGAGCTTCTGCGTATTCAATTTCTTCCTCACGTGATTTGATATCCCACTCACGCCATGGAGCAATGATTTCCATTTCAGGTGCAAGAGCCTTAAGCGCAAGTTCAAATCTTACCTGGTCGTTGCCCTTACCTGTGCAACCGTGGCAAATAGCGTCTGCGCCTTCTTTGATTGCGATTTCAGCAAGACCCTTTGCAATGCAAGGACGTGCGTGCGATGTGCCGAGAAGGTATTCCTCATAAACAGCGCCTGCTTTTACGCAAGGAAAGATGTAATTCTTAACATAATCCTCTTTGAGGTCAAGAATGTAAAGCTTTGATGCGCCGGTTGCGATAGCCTTTTCTTCAAGACCGTCAAGGCC
>DAVZKM010000128.1:0-5261 GCA_052272245.1 Eubacterium sp. | reverse complement strand
TTTCACCCTGCTTTGTTTCATCTATCCTGCCCTGGTCATAATTCATTACGCTTTTATGCCCCAATCCACGGGAAGTAGGAACACCGAATTCAGCAACCAAAATCGGCATAGTATGCGCAAGCTTTAAATCTTTAAGATAAGCGGAATATGTGTCAACATTTCCGTCTTCGTCATAATTATTCAAGTAATCCTCTTGATAATTAAGGCTATCCGGATAATAAGGATAAATATGGTATGACGCAAACATACCCGGCTTATACGTATCACGTGATTTTACATTTTCCACATTAACACTTGTTTTATCTTCATCCTCGTGCGGTTCATTTGGATGAGTTAAAGGGTCAGTAGTTATCCAATTAGAGAAAGCGACGGGAGCTTGGAACTTATATTTTTCGGTTTCGTGCTTAATTACCTCATCACCTACTTGGCAAAGAAACGCTTCAAACGGAGTTGACGCTTGAGTATAAAGATATGTTCCGTCATAAGCAGCTTTGTTCGGGTGCTGAGTATTAGTATTTACAACAAGGTTAGGGTCCCATTCAATGCCCAAAATCCATCCGGCAAACCAATGTGAAACATCGGCAGTATATGTGCCTGAAGCTTCACCTGCTGTTTCTTCAATAGTAGCATTACCGTGAATAACATCAACAAGTGTAACGGCATCGTCAATAAAGCCCTCCAAAATTTTGCCGTTTTCGGCATAAACATCCGAAAGGCGCTCAATGTCCTCTTCATTCACCCATACGCCTTGAAAAAGATAAAGCGGATTTTTAGCATCCTTATTAAAATCTGCCAGCGCATTATAAAATTGCGGGCGCATCGTGGTATAAACACGAATTGAATTACAATTCATTTCGCTTATATATTTAAACCAGCGGTAATAAGTATCATACGAAATTGTAAGCTCACCGGGAAAAATACCGGGTTCACCTGCACCGATATTAACACCCGTCCAAAAAACTTTTTTCCAATTTCCGTTTTCATAAACTTCAAAATAATCACCTGAAGTTTTAAAGCGAGATGAAACACCTGTTTTATCGGTATATACTTCCTGTGATGAAGAACTTCGGCTTTGATTTGATTGCTTATTAAAAAGATTTGTTACACCGTGGATACCGAAAGGCTGTAAAAGCCCTGTTTGAGCAAGAATAACGAATACCAATAATGTTGCAATTACAGGAATGACATATTTTTTCATTACTGTTCAAACTCCTTTCGTTCAATCTTACCCCATGTTTGACGCAGCTTTCTGTATTTCATTATACCCTCAACACGAAAAAGAGTAATAAGCTGCCTATATCCAAAATTTTCCAAAATAGCATAAACGGAAATTAAAATATACTGCTTTGCTGTCATAGCCGATTTTTTAGTATACTGCTCAAGTATAAGACTGCCTATTGAAAGCATAATTCCCAAAAGTGTGGCAAGCAAGAAGTATATTACAAAGAAAAATATATTAAGCTCGCCCATTATAAGTGAGAAAGGAATAATAAAATAACCCAGCGCTTCAATCACGGCACCTAATAGTTCAAATATCCAGTTATACGGTACTGCAACCAATCCGACTGCACCGTAGCGTGGGTTAAACAAAAGATTTTTGTGAGAAATAAGCGTATCCAAAAGGCCGATTTGCCATCTTCTGCGCTGGCCCCTGATGTCTTTTAATTTCATTGGGCCTTGAGTCCAGCAAACAGCGTCCTCACAGAAAATAACTTTATATTTACGCTTATTTTTTCGCATATAGCTATGCAGTCGAACTACTATTTCCATATCTTCACCGATAGTGTTGGTTTTATATCCGCCGACTTCAATAACCGCCTGCTTTTGAAATACACCGAAAGCACCGGAAACTATAAGCATTGAATTCGAAAGACCCCAGCTGACCCTGCCCGAAAGGAAAGAACGGTAGTATTCAACAATCTGAAATCTTTCAATAATTCTTTTAGGCATTGAAAAGCCTTTAAATTCACCGTCACGAATAACAGAACCGTTGGCAATACGCACTATACCGCCTGCAACTATTGTATTTTTATTTTTATTAAATTCGATAGAAAGTTTTAAAAGCGCATCTTTTTCAAGTCTTGAATCGGCATCAAGGCAAGCAAAAAGCGGATATGAAGACGCATTTATACCTGCATTAAGAGCATCCGACTTGCCGCCGTTTTCCTTATCGATATAAAGCAAATTAGGGTAATCAACATTATAGTAAACTCCCCTAACCTCTTTAGTAGGGATAGATACCTTTTGCGAGCTTTCAATTTGATAAAGGCCGAAAGCTTCTACGATTTTTTCGTGAGTTTTATCTGTTGAACCGTCATTTACAACTATAATTTCAAAATTAGGGTAGTCCATTTTCATAAGTGATTTTATATTTTGAACTACATTTTCTTCCTCATTATATGCAGGAATAAGAAGCGAAATCGGCAAAAGATTATCACTGTAAATATATCTTTCATAATCGTTTGACAAAAGTTCTTTTGAATCTTTGCGGACTTTGATAAAAGACATTATCATCTGCACTATGTAAATAACACTTAAAAGGACAGTAAAAGCCATGCAAAAGTAATTAAAAAACGATATTACAGTTCTTATATAACCCATTATATCCATCGGCATTTACTCCCTTATATCAATTTCTCTGTAAAGTGAATTTTTAACGGCATCAGCTGCATATCTGTCATAGCCTTTCATAATCTCATCAATATCCTTAATTTTAACAGACATATTGATGAGCGAAGAAGCGGCAACCTGCCTAACCCACCATTCTTTATCCTTTGTTGCGGTTTTTACATTTTCGATAGCTTCATTTGTTTGGAAATACGATAATCCTTTAATTGCAGAAATACGAACAACCCAATTCTTATCTTTTGCCGCAACAATTAAATCGTGTTCATAAATCGGATTTTTAAGCCCGGCAAGTGCCTTAACGCAAGCAATCTTCATATTATCGCTCGTGCTTCTTGAACCGGAAACATAAATATCCGCAAATTCATCAAGCGCATAAGGAGCGACGGCTGTAATAACGGTTGCCTTCATTTCCTCATTGCAATTTTTAAGAATAAGAAGCACTAAATCCACCAAGTCACCCTTAAAGCTTGAAATAAGTTCATAAACAATTCTGTTTGAAAACTTCCTGTCATTTTCTATGCTCACAACATATTTAGCCACTCTTTGCTCATCGCCAAAAGCCGAAAGTGCCATTGCGGCATTATAGGCAAGTGAGCGGTTTTTATCCTCACACAGTTTGCCTATATCATTAATATAATCAACCGCATTAAAGTCGGCAAGTCGCCTGCAAGCATAACATCTGTCAGGTATCTTACCGTTTTTCAATATTTCGGCATATACCTGAATAGGTTTAATTGCATCGTCAATTTCTTTGAATACTTCACTGTGAAACGAATAGAACTCACCATCATTCTTGTTTTTCCATTCGCCAACAAAGTCGTATATCATATCAAGAATTTTATTATCGCCCTTTGCAATTTTTTTGAGTGAATCAATTTCATTTTTACGTGCACGAGTGGTGGGGCTATACATAATAGCGTCTACTATCTGCTTGCAGTTTTTTTCTGCCAAGGTATATTTTTTTGTGCTTTTTTCCTGCTTCACCGCAAGAACATAAAGCCACAAATATTCAATTGCAAGAATAAACAAGCAAACAATTATGCCGATAATGGCTAAAAGCTCGTATGACAAAACCTCACCGCCTATCATTTATTAGAATAAAATTTTTTAAGAGTTTGGAAACCGTCTTTTTCCCTGTATTCAAATGTAACTTCTTCCCAAGTTGACCATTTAAAAGTTTTATAACCCGGGTCCTTCTTTGTTTCAGGAAACATATAAAGAAGGTCTTTTGTAGATTTATCCGCAATCATAAGGGATATAAGAAAACCGTTAGTTTGTGTTGTTTTAACCTGATTTTCAAGTTTTCCTTTATTATTGATTACAACTTTTTGTGATGGGTCAGTCACATTTAACAGTGCCCAAGGAATACGGATATATGTTGTAGTACCTGTGGTATAAAACTGATTATCACCGCTTCTGAAACCGCCGTAATTAAGTTTTGAAACCAAGTTATATTTACCCGAATAACTTTCCTTTGAAGAAAGGTTACCTTTATTTTTATCATAAGAATTGATTACATAAAGACCGGCATTCTGCTTATCTTTAAACCTGATTACAAATTCCATACCTGAAAGCGAAGTAGGTGTGTAATCCTTTGAATAATAGTAATCACCGTCATTTCGCTGATATGTATCAATACCCACAAAGAACTCTTCCTTTGAATAATCAATATCTTCCAAAAGACGAAGATTTATATAAAGGTAACTTTCATTTGCAGAAACGGACATTCCCTGCATTCTGTCATCATCAAAATACTCCAGATTTGAAACCTTAGGTGTAGGTGATTCAATTGCAACTAAGCCCGTCGTTTGCGATGAATCGGCAACATTGTGCCACAAATAATTATTTGCAAGCGGCACTGTATAAGGATACATTTTGCTTGACACTGCCGACCAATCATCATTAAGATCATTAATTATTCCACCTATACAAGCTGCACTTTCTATACTGTTCAGCGCTTCAATAAGCTTTTGTGATTGCTCGGATTCGGTGTTTGAGCCGATATTTGTTGAAACGCTTATGCCGTTTACAATAAGCGGAGCATTTATTGCCGCTTTAACTTCCTTTAAATACTTTGCAAAGGCGTCACCGTAATCATTTTTACCGTAATGCTTTGCGTTTGAAGAAAATGCGGACTGTGAAAGAGAACCGCTGATACTCAAGAAATAATATGCTTTATCTTCATCGCTCAAAGTAAGATTTGATAAATCATATTTAACTTTACCCTGTGCGTATTTGTAATTTGCAATTAAGTTTGCGTCAATATTTATACCAATAGGAATTTTATAACCGTAAGCATCATTATTTTTTACCTGAGCAATATCGCAAAGCTCGGCGCAAAATGAAGAAACAGCACTGCTTGATGCAAAATATTTGCCGCTGTATGAAAATGACGAATTTGATTTTTCAATTATTTCTGCGTTTTCAGCAGTAAGATTAGGTTCAATAATCAAAGCCAAAAGATATGGCGAAACATCATTAAAGTATGATGTTGAATTCATATTTTCAGTTGCCGGCATATTGCCGTCACCGTGAACTGCCATAACTGTTTTTTCAATCTTTTCCTGCCATTTGGCAATACCGTCACTGCCAAGATATTCGCCCGCCGATAAACCGTCAGGTGCGGTTATTGA
>DAVZKM010000127.1:0-5267 GCA_052272245.1 Eubacterium sp. | reverse complement strand
GTGTATTCTTTGCCGTGCTTATTTCCTGCCTTATTTTCAAGCAGGAGAGGCTGACGGTAAATAAAATCATCGGCTGTATAATAGGATTTGTCGGCGTTGTGCTTATAAATATTACCTCCGGTTCTCAAGTCGGCTCATTTGCATTTAACGGAGAGGGATTTATTATTCTATCTGCGCTTTCTTATGCATTTTCAAGTGTGCTTGTCAGCAGATATTCAAAAAGTGAAAGCCCGGTTGCCTTGAGCGGATATCAGTTTATGCTCGGCGGAGCTGTTATGATTTTGGCAGGCCTTATTTTTGGAGGCAGGTTTAGGGTTACTTCTTTTCCGGCTTTCGGCGTTGTAATTTATCTTGCGCTTCTTTCTGCTTGCGCATATACAATTTGGGGAATTTTGCTTAAATATAATGATGTTTCAAGTGTTTCCGTTTTCGGCTTTATGACTCCTGTTTTCGGCTTTGCATTGTCGTCAATAATTCTTAAGGAGCATCTATCACAGCAATTATGGCTTACAATTATAGCGCTTGTTCTTGTTTGCTTCGGTATTTTATGTGTGAATTTGAATGTGGATAAGCTGAAAAAGCATAAAAATATTAAAAAGGAGAAAAATTAATGAAGGCGAAAATTACTCTTGCAAAGGAGTTTAAAATAGGCGAGATTGATAAAAGAATTTACGGTTCATTTGTTGAGCATCTCGGCCGTGCCGTTTATGGCGGAATATATGAACCCAATCACCCGACAGCGGATGAGGATGGCTTTAGAGGTGACGTTATAGACCTTGTTAAAAAGCTTAATGTGCCTATTGTTCGCTATCCCGGCGGCAACTTCGTTTCAGGTTATAATTGGGAGGACGGTGTCGGACCTGTTGAAAAAAGGCCTAAACGTCTTGACCTTGCTTGGGGCACTACTGAGCCGAACTATTTTGGAACAAATGAGTTTATGAAATGGTGTAAAAAGGCGAATACCGAATGCATGATGGCAGTAAATCTTGGCACTCGAGGTGCCGATGAAGCAAGGAATCTTGTGGAATATACTAATCATAAATCAGGAACTGCGTGGTCGGATTTAAGAATAGAGCACGGATATGACGAGCCTTGGGATGTCAAACTTTGGTGTCTTGGAAATGAGATGGACGGTGCTTGGCAGATGGGAGCTAAAACTGCGACTGAATATGGTAGGGCTGCTCTTGAGGCTTCAAAAATGATGAAATGGACTGACCCTACTATTGAAACCGTGCTTTGCGGCTCATCAAGCGTTAATTCCAAGACCTTTGGTCAGTGGGAGGCTGAGTCGCTTGACATTGCTTATGACAGCGTTGATTATGTTTCTCTTCACCAGTATTACGGCAATCACGACGGCGATACTATGAGCTATCTTTCATATACTCTCCAGCTTGAGGAGTTTATACATACTGTTACCTGCGTTTGCGATTATATTAAGGCTAAGAAACATTCTAAAAAGACTATGATGCTTTCCTTTGACGAGTGGAACGTTTGGTATCATTCTAACGACGCACCTTATGAAAAATGGTCTATTGCACCGCCGAGGCTTGAGGATATTTATAATTTTGAGGATGCGCTTCTTGTCGGCTCTATGCTTATAACTTTTCTTCGCCACTGCGACAGGATTAAGATTGCCTGCCTCGCTCAGCTTGTTAATGTTATCGCTCCTATTTTCACCAAAACAGGCGGCGGAATATTTGCTCAAACAATTTTTTATCCATTTGAGCATTTGAGCAATTTCGGCAGAGGTGTTGCGCTCAATCCAATTATTTCAAGCCCTAAGTATGACTGTAAGGCTTATACAGACGTACCTTTCCTTGAGGCAATTGCGACCTTTGATGAGGAAAACGAAGAAATGACCGTTTTCTGCGTTAATAAGTCGATGGACGAGGGTATGACGCTTGACGTAAATCTTCTTGATTTTGAGGGTTATAAGCCTGTAGAGTTTATTTCAATGGACGGCTATGGCAAAAATGATGTCAATTCGTTTGAAAATCCTTTTGTTAAACCGCACAACAATCCGTTGCCTGAGCTTGATGATAAAACGCTTACAGCCCAAATCAAGCCGTTTAGCTGGAATGTTATCAGATTGAAGAAAATGTGAATTTTTATATAAAATAAAATGAATGTCGAGAACAGCATTCCTACGAAAATATAATTTGGGCAATGTAACGAAATTTGCATTGCCCGAATAGTAACAATAATATATTTCTGCCTGTAGCACAGTGGCTAATGCATTAGATTCCGATTCTAAAGACCGAGAGTTCGACCCTCTCCAGGCAGACCAACAGAAGCCTTGCATTACGCAAGGCTTCTTTGTTTAAATTTATTAAATACAGCAAAAGCTATAACGCCTAAAATTGCGCTGATTACATTCCGGTTGCAAAAATTATTGCAGCGCTTCAATCAAAACGGGAATTACAATTATAAGATAAGTGTGCTTATATTTGCTTTTTCACAGATACCTCTTATTCGTTATGTATCGCCGTAAGTGCGCTTACCTTAACGCTCTTGTTAGCAGGGGAAAGACCTGCAAGCACACCCACTCCTACCGAAAAGGCAATACCTAAAACCGCAAGCCATAACGGAATTGATGATACGCAAATTTTCATACCCATACTTGTGTCAATCATACCACTCATTACCTTTTTGGCAATAAGGTTTGCAATAATTGAAATGATATAACTTATGATTATTCCTATCGTTCCGCCGAAAAGCCCAATAATTCCTGCTTCATAAAGGAACATATCCTTGATATCCTTAATGTCACAGCCGAGAACCTTCATAATGCCGATTTCCTTTGTACGTTCAAAAACACTCATAACCATAGTGTTGCTGATGCCGAATGCCGCAACGAACATTGAAACCGCACCGATAGCACCTAAGATGAGCTGAACAACTCGCATTACCTTTTTTTGCTCTTGTAAACCTTCGTCGTCTGTTGAACAACTGTATCCTTTGTCTTGAATTTCCTTTTTTACTGCCGCAACATCCTTTGAGTCGTTGCAATAAACATTAATTGAAGAATATGTTAATTTGTAGTTTCTTATATTGCTTAACCTATTGCTTTCGTTGACAATTTGCTTTGCCAAATCAAGGTCAATATAAATTGCCGTTGCTGCGTCATAGTCGTTGCTTGTCTGCTTTAATGTACCTATAACATTTAACCTTTGTGTACCGCCGTTTGATGGCTGAGATGATGAACCGGTTTCGCTTCCGCCTTCGTCATTGACGCTTTGTTGAGCGATAGAATAGTTGCTGCCTTCGGAGTCACTGTTTTGATTTTTTGCGCTGAAGGTAAAGGTGTCCTTCATAAAATCAAACTCACTCTCGCAGATGTTATAGTTTTCATCATATTTGTATTTCGGACTGTTGCCCTGACTGTCCGAAAAATTTTGTATTATTTGATTTCCGAATAAGGCTGCATTCTTTTCCCTGTACTTATTAAAACCGCCTTGGTCGGTTTTATAGCCAAGCATTTCCATTTCTTTAAGCGGAATACCATACACAGAGCTGTTATATGTATATTTTCCGTGTGAAATGTTGATGTATGAGCTTATTTCAAGAGTTGGTACAACCGTTTTAACATTATTAAGCTTGGAAAAGTAATTTACTGCGCTGTCGTCAAACGGCATTTCCTTTTGTAACTCTCCCGAATCGTTCGTGAAATCTCCCATTGAGTAAACGGTAATTTTGTTGAGTTTTGAATCAGACTGATACTGTGAGGTAATCATTTTATCAATGCCTATTCCGATTGAAAGCATTATTATGATTGCACAAGTACCTACAACCACGCCTGCAATTGTGAGCCTTGTTCTCGTTCTTCGATTTCGCAGATTTTGCCAAGCCATTGCAAAGAGGTCAGATTTTTTCATCGAACTTTACACTGCCTTTCTTGTGCTTTTTCTTTTTAATGACAATCGTGCTTACTATTGCGGCAATTAAGGCAACACCGCCGATAGCCGAGCCTAAAATTGCTTTTTTTGTATTGCTGTGGTCTTCTTCAGCTTCGCCGTCGTCTGTAGGATTTTCGCCCGTTTTGTCAAATGGGTCTTCCTCCTTTTGAACGGTTACTTTGAATTCCTGTTCAATAGATTTTTTGTCCATATTCTCATTTTCATATTCAAAAACAAGGGTAAGTTTGTAATCTCCCGTTTCATCAAATGTAACAGGAAGGGTATAGTTACTTGCAAACTGTCCGCCTGCCTCAATGTTACCTATGTAAGCGCTGTTTATCTCTTTGCCTTTTTCGTTGAGAAGCTTGACTGTACCGTTTGAAAGCTTTGTTTGACCCATATTTATTACTTGGAATGCACAATCGTTTTCCTCGCCGACATTTATTGTTTTGTCAGCAAGAGCGATTTGCTGAAATTGTACCTTGTCAGGCTGAACAACCGGTATACTCATTGTTAAATCGTTAGAACCGCTTTGTTTGCCGCCTTCTATATATTCATATGATACGGTAGCGGTAATAGGATAAACGCCTGATGCCGCCGTGCTTAAGCAATTGAATTTTTTGCTTACATTTACTGTTGCATTCGGTTTAATTGATTTAATTGAAATTGTATCTGTTCCGTCTGCAACCACAAAACTGTCACCGCCTGCAAGCTTAATAAGAACATTTTGCGCCTTTATTGATGATGAATTATTTTTGATATTAAAACTTAAAGTAAATTCTTTACCGCCTGAAATTGATTCCTTGCCATAGCTGAAGCTTGAAACAATAAGCTGAGGAGTTAATTCACTTGCTTTTTTAGAGCTTTTCTTTGAATTAACTTTGATGCTGAAGGTGAACTCCGCCGTGCCTTGCTGCTTTTCTCCATTTGCAATATATTCGTATGTCACACTTGCCGTGATAGGATACATTCCGCCCGAAATTCCTTTGTTACAAACAAACTGCTTAGAAAAATTTGCGCTTGAAGCCTTATTGATTTTTGATTTATAAATCGTGTCAACATCGCTTGCGATTGAAAATGCTTCACCGCCTGCAAGCTTGATGTTTACGTTATTGACATTGTATTGCGCACTCTTGTTTGAAAGCTTGAAATTAAGCTTGAAATTATCGCCTGCCGTTAAATTAGACTTGCTTACGCCAAAACTTGCCACAAGACTTGGGCTGTTGCCGGCACTCTGAGTTGTACCTTGTAAAACCTGAACGGTGTATGAAAATTCCGCTGTGCCGCTCATTGTTTCGCCGCCGTCAGTGTACTCATATGTTGCGCTGATTGTTATAGGGTACATACCTGCGTTTGCACCTGCGCTTACAT
>DAVZKM010000126.1:0-5361 GCA_052272245.1 Eubacterium sp. | reverse complement strand
TACCGCATTCAACGCCGACTTCGACGGTGACCAAATGGCTGTTCACGTACCTCTTTCTGCTGAAGCTCAGGCAGAGGCAAGAATGTTGATGCTTGCTGCTAATAACCTTCTTAAGCCGTCAGACGGTAAGCCTGTTACTGTTCCTACTCAGGATATGGTTATCGGTTCATACTATCTTACAATGATTAAAGAAGGTGAGCCCGGCCAACCTAAATTCTATAAGGACGAGGCAAGAACTCAGGAAGTTAATTTTGCAGACGTAAAAGCTGATATTAATAAAGATTTTGAAGATTCACGTGATTATATTTCTAATCCCGATATTCTTTGTGAGATTTCAGATGAAGAGTTTGCTCAAAAGTATGGCTACTATCGTTCTTATAAGCTTTACAGAGATAAAGATGAGGCAATGATGGCATATCAGGAGGGCTCTCTCGGTATGCATTCACCTGCAAAGATTCGTGTTACTCGTGAGGTTGACGGCGTAACTAAGAGTGCTGTTATAATTACAACAATCGGCAGAATCATTTTCAATAATCCGGTTCCTCAGGATCTCGGCTTTGTTGACAGAACTGATCCTGCACACGAATTTGACCTTGAGGTATCATTTGTTGTTAAGAAAAAGCAGCTTGGTCAAATTGCAGAAAGATGTATCAATGTTCACGGCGTTTCTATTGCTTCTCATGTTCTTGATTCTATCAAGGCACAGGGCTATAAGTATTCAACTGTTTCAGGTACTACCGTTGCCGTTTGCGACGCACTTATCCCTGAAAAGAAGAAGGAATACCTTGCAGAAGCAGAAAAGAAAGTTGATGAAATCACATATAACTATAACTATGGCTTTATTACTAACGAGGAACGTTCCGCTGCAGTAATCAAGGCATGGGAGGATTGCACAAATAAGGTTTCTAACGAGCTTACAAGTAACTTTGACGGTGCTCATAACCCAATTCATATGATGGTAGACTCAGGTGCTCGTGGTAGTACCTCTCAGCTTCGTCAGCTTGCAGGTATGAGAGGTCTTATTGCAAATACTGCAGGTAAGACAATCGAAGTACCTATTCGTGCTAACTACCGTGAAGGTCTTAATATTCTTGAATATTTCATTTCTTCTCGTGGTGCTCGTAAAGGTCTTGCCGATACAGCTCTTCGTACTGCTGACTCGGGTTATCTTACAAGACGTCTTGTTGACGTATCTCAGGACGTTATAATTCGTGATGATGACTGCGGATGTCATGACGGTATCGTAGTAAGCAGAATTATGGACGGTAACCGTGTTCTTGAGCCGCTTGAGGAAAGGCTTACAGGCAGATTTGTTGTCGACCCTGTAGTTGACCCTAAGACCGGTGAAGTTCTTATGGAAGCTGACAGAATGATGACTGCGGATGACGCTAAGCGTATTGTTGACGCAGGTATTGAGTCGGTAAAGATTCGTTCACTTATTACTTGTAAATCACGTCACGGTGTTTGCCGTAAGTGCTACGGTGCAAACCTTGCATTTAATGAACCTGTTCAGGTTGGTGAGGCAGTCGGTATCATTGCCGCTCAGTCAATCGGTGAGCCGGGTACTCAGCTTACAATGAGAACATTCCATACCGGTGGTGTAGCCGGCGGCGCAGATATCACACAGGGTCTTCCTCGTGTTGAGGAACTCTTTGAGGCAAGAAAACCAAAGCAACTTGCTATCCTTTCTGAAATCGAAGGTGATGTTCGTTTTGAGGAAATCAAGAAGAGCCGTCACGTTATCGTTTATAATAAGGATACTGCTGAGGAGAAGAAGTATCTTATTCCTTACGGTGCAAGACTTTGCGAAAATATCGTAGAGGGCGCTCATATTGCCAAGGGTACTGAACTTACTCTCGGTGCTGTTAATCCGCACGATGTTCTTGCAATTCTCGGTGAAGAGGCTGTTTATAACTACCTTATTAAGGAAGTTCAGTTTGCATATCGTACACAGGGTGTTGATATCAACGATAAGCATATCGAGGTTATTGTTCGTCAGATGCTTAAGAAATGTACTGTTGATGAAGCAGGCGACACCGATCTTGTTGCAGGCACAATGGTTGATGTTTCAGCTGTTGACGAAGCAAACGACAAGATTGACGAAAGAATTAAAGCGGGCGAGGAAAATCTTAAGAAAGCAACGTATATTCCTATTCTTATGGGTATTACAAAGGCTTCTCTTGCTACAGATTCATTCCTTTCAGCTGCTTCATTCCAGGAAACAACAAGAGTTCTTACCGATGCCGCTATCAGAGGTAAGAGCGACCCACTTATCGGTCTTAAGGAAAATGTTATTATCGGTAAGCTTGTTCCTGCCGGTACAGGTATGGACGTATTCCGTAAGGTTGATGTTGTTCCGAGTTATTTTGCCGCTGAAAACAGTGATGAAATTTTAAATCTTGAACAATTACAAGAACTCTTGACAAACACTATGCAGTAGTGGTATAATGCTAAATCGTGTGAGATAAGTTTGTATATTATTAACAAATTTTTATGAAACTTTTTAGCAAATAATACAACATTTCGGGGTAAGCTTTGGCTTGCCCCGAGGTGTGCGTTTAATTGATATGCCGATTTTTTTTCGGCGTATGACTTATACGCACACAGCGTATAAATAATTTTGAAAGGAGATAAACTATTGCCTACCTTTAATCAGCTCGTAAGAACAGGTCGTAAGACTATCGAAAAGAAGTCAAAGACACCTGCACTTTTAAAGGGCTTAAACACTAAGAAAAATGTTGTTACTGATAACAACTCACCTCAAAAGCGTGGCGTTTGTACTGCTGTTAAGACTGCTACACCTAAGAAGCCTAACTCAGCTCTTCGTAAGATTGCCAGAGTTCGCCTTACAAACGGTATTGAAGTATCTGCATACATTCCCGGTGTTGGTCATAACCTTCAGGAACACTCTGTAGTTATGATTCGTGGCGGCCGTGTTAAGGATCTTCCCGGTGTACGTTACCATATTATTCGCGGTACACTTGATACACAGGGTGTAAACGGCAGAATGCAGAGCCGTTCTAAGTACGGTGCTAAGAAGCCAAAGGCTGCTAAGAAATAAGCCTTATTTTAATGGATAACAATAGTTTATATACCTATATATAATTAAAGCGTATATGACCTTTTGTTGACTCCACGGAAAAACCGAGTACCTATGAACTCATTAAAAATTATGAAGGAGGGAAGCGAAGATGCCAAGAAGAGGCCAAATCGCTAAGCGTGATGTATTACCTGATCCGCTTTACAATTCAAAGCTTGTAACCAGACTTATCAACAGCATCATGCTTGATGGAAAGAAGGGCGTCGCTCAGAAAATCGTTTACGACGCATTCGACATCATTAAGGAAAAAACAGGCAACGACCCATTAGAGACTTTTGAAGCTGCAATGGAAAACGTAATGCCTGTACTCGAGGTAAAGGCTCGCCGTGTCGGCGGTGCTACTTACCAGGTTCCTCTTGAGGTTCGTCCTGAAAGAAGACAAACTTTAGGTCTTCGTTGGATTACTCTTTACGCTCGTCAGCGTTCAGAGAGAACTATGAGAGAACGTCTTGCTGCTGAAATTATGGACGCTGTTAATAAGACAGGCGGCGCAGTTAAGAAGTGCGACGATACACACAAGATGGCAGAAGCAAACAAAGCATTTGCTCACTTCAGATATTAATAGGAGGGTATTATGTCAAGACAAGTATCTCTTGAGATGACAAGAAATATTGGCATTATGGCTCATATTGATGCAGGTAAAACTACAACCACCGAGCGTATTCTGTATTATACAGGTGTAAACCATAAGATTGGTGAAACACACGAAGGTGCTGCAACAATGGACTGGATGGAGCAGGAGCAGGAGCGTGGTATCACAATCACATCTGCTGCAACTACTTGTTTCTGGAAAAAGCATAGAATCAATATTATTGATACACCGGGTCACGTTGACTTCACAGTTGAGGTTCAGCGTTCACTTCGTGTACTTGACGGTTCAGTTACTGTTCTTTGTGCAAAGGGCGGTGTTGAGCCACAGTCTGAAACCGTATGGCGCCAGGCTGATGAATATAAAGTACCTCGTATGATATTCGTTAATAAGATGGATATTATGGGTGCTGACTTCTACAGGGCACTTGATATGGTTAAAGACCGTTTCAAATGTAATGCTCTTCCTATCCAGCTTCCAATCGGAAGTGAGGATACCTTTGAGGGTATTATTGACCTTATAGAAAACCATGCCGTTATCTATATCGATCCTGATAAAGAAAAGGGTATGAAATTTGAAATCAGAGAAATCCCTGATGATATGAAGGAACTCGCTGCAAAGTACAGAACAGAGCTTGTAGAGCATGTTGCTGAGATGGATGAGAACCTTATGGAAAAATACTTCGAAGAGGGCGAAGACGCTATTACTGTCGACGAAATCAAGAAGGTTATCCGTAAGTCTACTATCGCAAACTCGATGGTTCCTGTTTGCTGCGGTACAGCTTATCGTAATATGGGTGTTCAGCCACTCCTTGATGCAATTGTTGACTATATGCCGGCTCCTACCGACGTTGAGTCAATCAAGGGTGTAAATCCTGATACAGAAGAGGAAGAGTTCCGTCATTCATCTGATGATGAGCCGTTCTCAGCTCTTGCATTCAAGATTGCTACTGACCCATTTGTTGGTAAGATTTGTTTCTTCCGTGTATATTCAGGTCAGATTGCTGCCGGCACTCCTTGCCTTAACTCTGTTAAGGACCAAAAGGAAAGAATGGGCAGAATCCTTCTTATGCACGCTAACCACAGAGAGGATATTCCTGTTGCATATTCCGGTGATATCGCTGCTGCAGTAGGTTTAAAGAATACTACGACAGGTGATACTCTTTGTGACGAGAATCATCCAATCGTTCTTGAATCAATGAATTTCCCTGACCCTGTTATCCGTGTTGCTATTGAGCCGAAGACTAAAGCAGGTCAGGAAAAAATGGGTATTGCTCTTGCAAAGCTTGCAGAAGAAGACCCAACATTTAAAGCATATACTGACGAAGAAACAGGACAAACTATTATCGCAGGTATGGGTGAACTTCACCTTGAGATTATCGTTGACCGTCTTCTTCGTGAATTTAAGGTTGAGGCTAACGTTGGTGCTCCTCAAGTTGCTTATAAGGAAACAATCCAACAGGAAAGTTCTTCAGATCTTAAGTATAAGAGACAGTCAGGTGGTTCAGGTCAGTACGGTCACGTTAAGATTCGTATTATGCCTAACCTTGATGAAAATGGCATTGGTAAAGGCTACGAATTTGTAAACCAAATCGTCGGTGGTGCCATTCCTAAGGAATATATCCCTGCTGTTGACGCCGGTATTCAGGGTGCTATGAAGAGTGGTATCCTTG
>DAVZKM010000125.1:0-5364 GCA_052272245.1 Eubacterium sp. | reverse complement strand
AAATGACGGAGTCAGAGTCCGGAGTGTTACCGTTACACTATACCTCTATATTATTCAAAGCGTCAGGTGATTAATATATCGCCATATCGCTTAGTGCTGAATAATATTATCACATTTACATAAAAAAGTCAATAGAAAAATTATTCTTTTTCTTTATTTTTGTATTTTTCAAGGAAGTTATGTTTTACTCCGTCTTTTTTAAAAGCAATTACGGTATCAAGATTAACATTTTCAACGCTTTTAAAAATGTTGCTTTCAACCTGTGGGTTGATTTGGCTCATTTGCTTAATCATATTTTTGATTTCCTGCCTTTTTGACGCATTGTCGGGATTGCAGGAAGTGCAGGTGTCCGTAAACTTGCAGGCACATTGAATGAAATGCAAATCGTTATAATCTCTCCAGCGTTTAATCTCGTTTTCACGGATAAGATACATAGGTCGAATAAGCTCCATACCCTCAAAGTTTGTTGAATGAAGTTTAGGCATCATAGTTTGCACCTGACCGCCGTAGAGCATGCCCATTAAAATTGTTTCTATAACATCGTCATAGTGATGGCCGAGGGCAATTTTATTGCAGCCAAGCTCCTTTGCTTTATTGTAAAGATGGCCCCTTCTCATTCTTGCGCAGAGATAGCAGGGGGATTTTTCAATGTGAAGTACAGATTCAAAAATATTTGACTCAAAGATTGTTATCGGAACATTTAAAAGCTCTGCGTTTTTCTCAATGATTTCTCTGTTTTCGGGGCTGTAGCCCGGGTCCATAACAAGGTATACTACCTCAAACGGAAATTTATTGTGCCTTTTAAGCTCTTGAAAAAGCTTTGCCATAAGCATGGAATCCTTGCCGCCTGAAATGCAAACAGCAATTTTGTCGCCTTCCTCAACAAGCTGATAATCATTTATTGCGGCGGTGAATCTACTCCAAATTCCTTTGTGAAATTTTTTGTTTATGCTTCTTTCAACATCCTTGGCTTTGTCGTTACCGTTTTTGAGATTCGCAAGCATATAGCCGTAGTAGCCCTCTTTTAAATTAGCCGCATTAAAGCCGTGCGCTCTCAAATTTTCTGCAACGGGGTCGCTTATAATTCCGCTTTTGCAGCAGATAATCAGAAGCTTGTCGGTTGGGAGAGTATCAAGCTTGTTCTTAAGTTGATTTTGCGGAATGTTGACTGCTCCTTTGATTGTGCCGTAAGTAAATGCTATTTCATCTCTGATATCAATAACAACATATTCGTCGCTTTTTAATTCAAGCATTTCACTTATGCTTATTTCTTCGTACTTTTTCATAATGCTTACCTGAAATTAATTTATTTTTTGATAAGGTCCTTGATAACCTCGCCTGCGATAATTAAGCCTACTGTTGACGGAACGAATGCATTACTGCCGGGCACCTGCCTTCTTGCGGTACATTTTCTCTTAGTTCCCGGAGGGCAAACGCAATGGTGTTTGCAGCTGTTCTCTGCGTCCTCCATCGGCTTGATTGGAATTTCTTTAGAATAAACTACCTTGAGTTTGCGAACCTTGCGCCTTTTAAGCTCATATCTCATAACTCTTGCAAGGGGATCAACGCTTGTTTTGTAAATGTCAGATACCTCAAAAGCGGTTGGATTCATCTTATTTCCTGCACCCATTGAGCAAATAATAGGTGTGTTATGCTCCTTTGCCTGCATAACAAGTGCAATTTTGCCCGATACCGTATCAATTGCATCAACTACATAATCATATTTTGAAAAATCAAATTCATCTGCCGTTTCGCTTGAATAAAATGTTTGATGCTTATATACAACACAGTCGGGATTGATTGATTTAATTCTTTCCTCAGCAACGTCAACCTTGAATTTTCCAATCGTGTCTGTTGTGGCAATAATCTGCCTGTTAATATTGGTTAGGCAAACCTTATCGTCATCAATAATATCGATAGTGCCGATGCCGCTTCTGACTAACGCCTCAACAGTATATCCTCCGACGCCTCCGATGCCGAAAACTGCCACGTGTGAATTTTTGAGCTTTTCCATAGCTTCATTTCCTACCAATAATTCAGTTCTTGAAAAACGGTTTAACATAACTACACCACCGATAAAATTGTTTTAATTTATTATTTTATAAGATTATATATTTCTTAACCTACCTTGTCAATAGGCTAAGTTATTAGTTGATTGATATATTAATAAATAATTGCAGATATTGACATTTGTCAGAAAAATGTGTATAACTAAGATGAATTGATTAATAATATAACAAAAATCGGAGATATTATGATTTATGAGATATGATATAGGAATTGTCGGAACCGGGCCTGCGGGTATTTCTGCCGCAATTACTGCCAAGATAAGAAATAAAAATATTATCCTTTTCGGCAATAAGGATTTAAGCGAGAAAATGGGAAAGGCTCATTCAATAAAAAACTATACCGGCTTGCCAAATGTAACGGGAAACGAACTTGCAAATGCTATGAAAATGCATCTTGAAAATCTTGATATAGAAATCACGGATAAAAAGGTGAATGCTGTTTATTCTATGGGCAAGTATTTTGCTCTTCAAGTCGGCAAGGAAATGATTGAATGTTCTTCGTTGATACTTGCAACAGGCGTCATTCAGTCAAAAACGCTTAAAAATGAGGATGGATTCGTCGGCAGGGGAGTGAGCTATTGCGCAACCTGCGACGCTCATTTTTGCAAGGGCAAGGATGTCGGAATTATTGCTTACGGCAAGGAAGCCGAGGAGGACGCAAAATTTTTGAGCGAAACATGCAAAACAGTCAAATATTTTCCGCTTTATGATTTTGAGCCTAAGGTTTTTGACGGGATAGAAAATATTGAAATAATAAACGATAAGCCGATTGGATTTATCGGTGAAAATAAGGCTGAAAAAATAGCCTGCCAAAACGGTGAGTATGGCGCTTTTTCGACTTTTGTAATTAGGGACAGCATTGCCGCCGATAAGCTTGTTCCGGGGCTTAAAACGGACGGGTCACACGTAATTGTTGATTTACAGATGAAAACGAATATTAACGGTCTTTTTGCCTGCGGTGATATTGCCGGCAAACCGTATCAATATATTAAAGCAGCAGGGCAGGGGAATGTTGCGGCGCTTTCAGCCGTTTCCTATCTTGCAAATCAAAATAAAGGAGAATAACAAAATGATTGAAGAAATTAAAAACAGTGATTTTACAGACGTACTAAACAGCAAGCTTGCTGTTGTTGATTTTTCTGCCGTTTGGTGCGGTCCGTGCCAAATGCTTGCCCCTATTATGGAGGAACTTTCCGACGAAATGGACGGCGAGGTTGATTTTTTCTCGGCAGATGTTGACGAAAACAGGGATTTAGCATATCAATTTGATATTCAAAGCATTCCTGCTATTGTAGTTTTTGCAAACGGAAAAGAGGTTACAAGAACGGTAGGTTTCCAACCAAAGGAAGAACTTGAAGAATTAATTGACAGTTGTAAATAACAATGGTTGGTAATTAGTAACAATTATTTCTGAATAAAAAAGGATTAGATATTCGTAATTAATACGCTTATCTAATCCTTAGTTTTTATTATTATGCTTTTTTCTTTCTGCCTGTAAATATTGAAATTCCGAATATTACTGCAAGGAGGAAAGCAGCAAAGATGAACCAGCCGACAAGCATTGCCGTTCCCTTTGACTTGAACGTATCGTAATATCCTTTAAGATAAATTATAGTTACTATAACAGGTAAAATGTATTGCATATAAAGTCTGATCCAATGCGGGAATTTGATTCCTTCGCCATGGTTAGCTTCTTTAATGAAATTCTCAAAACCCCAGCCGTTCTTTCTTACACAGAACATAACAAATGCAAGGCTTCCGAGAGGCAAAAGGTTAGAGGATACAAGGAAATCCTCAAGGTCCATAATTGAACTGCCTTCGCCGAGCGGCTGAATATTTGAAAGAAGATTGAAACCTAAAATAGCCGGCATTGAAAGAACGGTTATAAGTACAAAATTAACCGCAACAGATTTTTTTCTGCTCCAAGAGCACATATCCATAAACATTGCAACAATGTTTTCAAACACGGCAATAATTGTTGAAAGAGCCGCAAATGACATAAAGATAAAGAAGAGCGTTCCCCAAATTCTGCCGCCTTTCATACTGTTAAATAAATTCGGAAGAGTAATGAAAAGAAGCGAAGGACCTGAATCGGGTTGAACACCGAATGCAAAGCAAGCCGGAATAATGATAAAGCCTGCCATGAGCGCAACAAATGTGTCAAGCAAAACGATGTTAACTGCCTCTCCTGTAATTCTTTTCTTTTTATCAAGATAGCTTCCGAAAATTTCCATAGCGCCGATACCGAGACTTAATGTGAAGAATGCCTGGCTCATTGCGGCAAATACAGCGTTGCCGACGCCTGCCTGCTTAACCGATTTGAAATCAGGCACAAGGTAAAATTTAATCCCTTCGCTTGCGTTTGGCAGGAAAACGGAGTTGACTGCAAGTACAATCATAAGTACAAGAAGCAAAAGCATCATTACCTTTGTTACTTTTTCAACACCTTTTTGAACGCCGAAAGCACAAGCGCCGAAAGATATGACGATTGCTATTATTGCCCAAAGCGCCATGGTTTGCGGAGTGGAAAGCATATTGCTAAATGCACCCGAAACGGCGGTGTTGTCAAGCCCGGCAAGCTTGCCTGTCGCTTCCATATATGCGTAGTAAAGCATCCAGCCGCCTACCATTGTGTAAAACATCATAAGCAGGTAGCTGCCCAAAATGCTTATCCATTTTAAATGATGCCACTTTGTTCCTTTAGGCTCAAGCTTCTCTAAGGCTTTGCCCATACCCATTTGGCTTCCACGACCTACGGTAAATTCACATACCATAATCGGAAGACCGAGTATAACTAAAAATGCAAGATACATTAATATAAATGCCGCACCGCCGTACATTCCTGTAATGTAAGGAAATTTCCAAACGTTTCCTATGCCTATTGCGCATCCTGCCGAAACCAATATAAATCCAAGCCGTGAGCCGAATTGTTCTCTTGTTGCCATATGCTTTTCCTTTCTTATAGCAAGTTTGTTTTAAATTTTAACATATTAATTTATTAATATCAATACACTGCTTTTAAGTGCTAAAGTAAAGAAAAAACCGCAAATAGAAAATTACGAAAAATAATGTGTAAATGTGAACAAATTATTAATATTAGCACTCACCTCTTGACAGTGCTAATTCATAGTGCTATAGTGTAGACAGAACGAAAGGAAAGAAAGTTAAGAGAAGATAAAAGGCGAAAGCCTTAAAACTCCGCTTTGTTTTCTCATCCCCGAGTTCATAGAAAACAGGTAGTCACATATAGTTAAATGTATGGTGTTTTTTATGAAAGGAGCGATGACTTATGTTG
>DAVZKM010000124.1:0-5399 GCA_052272245.1 Eubacterium sp. | reverse complement strand
CGTCGTGCTGGGCGAGTTTGCCGCTCCCATGGGCACCGGCGCGGCGCTGGTCATTCTGGCCTGCGGCCTTGTGCTGTGGACCCAGAAGGACGTGCACATTGGTGCATCGGCAAGTTTTCTCATCACCTGCGGGCTCATCGCCTTCTTCTTCCCGACCTCAATAGTTTTGCCTGCATCAAGAGCGCAACCAATATAACGCTGACCGTTGACATCTTTAACAGTAACCTTATTTTGCTTTTCAAGTTGCTTTTCAATTTCCTTATTTACTGCTTCATATCGAGTAAGTCCTGCTTCGATAATCATAACAAAATGCCTCCTCTCAGCTTTTGAATTCTTGTGTCCTTATCAAACAAAAATATTGACGGCGTTTCCATAATATCGCCTTCAAGAGTAGAAAGATCAACCTTATTTGAAATAAGATTTGTATAAATTCCCGCATTTTCGCTTGAATTGATAAGAACAAAACCTACAAGCCTGTTAGCTTCAAATACAAGCCTTTTATATACATTGCCATCAGATTTAATTTTATCAAAATATTGCTCACCTTGAGCATTGATAAGACCGCAGGTGCAAATACGAAGGCCGAAAAAGTCAATAGCGTTAACAGAATAAGTACCGTCTACCGTATTGCTTTCACTTGCCATTTGATAACCGGCAACTCTACCCTGCTGCACTGCATTAGGCCAAAGAGCAATAATTTTCTTTGATCCATCAAGCATATCAACAGATACGGTGCAATCACCTGCCGCATAGATATCCTTATCGCTCGTTTGCATAGTGTGAATATCGGTAATAATACCCCTATTCACCTCAAGCCCTGCGTTTTCGGCAAGATCTGTTTGCGGTCTTACACCCACTGCAAGAACAAGTAAATCGCATTTTAATGCCTTGCCGTCCTTAAGAGTTATGCCTGTGATGTGCTTACTCTTTGACTGAGCCTTAACAACGGTATTTTCAAGATGAAATTTAATACCGTTATTTTCTAAATGCTTTTTAACCTGACGGGCAGAAGTTTTATCAAGAATTGACGGTAAAACTCTCGGTGCAAGTTCAACGACATCTACGCTTTTGCATATTTTAACAAGACCCTCGGCGGCTTTCATACCGATAAGTCCTGCGCCGATTACAACAGCCCTTGTGTTTTCATTTGCGAGAGCCTTAAGCTCCTCGGCAGAAGCCAAATCAAGAAATGTAACCGCATTTTCCTTACCCTCAACATTCTCCATAGGCGGAACAAACGGCTTTGAGCCGGTTGCAAGGCAAAGCTTATCATAAGTATATGATTTTCTGCCGACCTTGACTGTTTTATTTTTTCTGTCAATAGAGGTTACCTTAGCACTTGTAACAACATTTATATTATTAGCCTTATAGAATGACGGCTTACGAAGCGCCATATCGCTTTCCTTAACCTTGCCCTTAAGAAAATAACTAATAGACGGGCGGGAATACGGAAGATAAGCCTCTTCTGTAAGCAATGTGATATTACCCTTGGCATCGGCTTTTCTGATAGCCTCGGCAGTAGCAAGACCTGCGGCACTTGCGCCGATAATAACATAATTCATTATTTAGTACCTCCTACCTCAAGCCAAAGTAAAGCATTATTGGGGCAGTTTTTAACACAAGCAGGCTCCTCGCCCTGACAAAGGTCGCACTTATATGCGATATTGCCCTGCTTAATACAACCGATTGGGCAAACTGCAAGGCAAGTCATACAGCCTATACACTTATCCTCATTAACAGATACAATGCCTGTTTTTTTATCCTTAGTCATCGCACCCGTGATGCAAGCCTTAACACAAGCAGGGTCATCACAATGGCGGCAATTGACTGCAACGGATGCGACTTTATCGCCGAAAACTGAAATCCTGCTTACAGGTTCAGGATTTTCAGATTTATATGCTTTAACTATGTCTTTAGATTTTGAATGAGCTGTTTTGCAATAAACCTCGCAAAGGCGGCAGTTTATGCAAAGTTCTTCTCTTGCAAAAACTTTTTTCATATCTATGCCCTCCTTATTCGCCGGCATGCTTAATACCGAGTATTTCAAGTTCTTTATCACTAAGACCGATACCACGAAGCATAAGTCTGTTACCACGAAGCGAGTCGATAGAGTTGATACCCATACCACCCATAATTTCTTTAATTTCGTGATTCCAAGCGTTTATTAAATTGATTACACGTTTATGTGCTATTTCAGGATTAAGACGACGTGTAAGTTCAGGGCGCTGAGTAGCAATGCCCCAATTACACTTGCCTGTATTACAGGTTTGGCACATATGGCAGCCCATTGCAATAAGCGGAGCAGAAGCAACATAACAAGCATCCGCACCGAGAGCAATTGCTTTAACAATATCGGATGAGCAACGGAAAGAACCTGCAGCAACAAGAGAAACAGTTGAACGAATACCCTCGTCACGAAGCCTTTGGTCAGCTGCCGCAAGTGCAAGTTCAATAGGAATACCCACATTATCTCTTATTCTTGTAGGAGCGGCACCTGTACCTCCTCTGAAACCGTCAATTACAACAATATCTGCGCCTGCTCTTGCAACACCCGAAGCAATTGCGGCAACATTATGTACTGCGGCAATTTTGACAGAAACAGGCTTTTTGTTATGAGTTGCCTGCTTAAGCGACCAAATAAGCTGGCGCAAGTCTTCAATAGAATAAATATCATGGTGGGGAGCGGGAGAAATAGCATCCGATCCCTCAGGAATCATACGTGCATTTGATACCTCTACATTAACCTTTTCACCCGGAAGATGACCGCCGATACCCGGCTTAGCACCTTGACCGATTTTAATTTCAATAAATTTAGAATTATTAAGATAATCCTTATGAACACCAAAACGACCCGAAGCAACCTGAACAACGGCATAATCGCCAAAGGAGCGCAAATCCGGATGAAGTCCACCCTCACCTGTATTAAAGAGCGTTCCAAGTTCAACAGCTGCCATTGCAAGCGATTTTTGAGCATTAAGAGAAATTGAGCCAAAACTCATTGCAGAGAACATTATAGGAGTTTCAAGCATAACCTGAGGCGGCATTTTGGTAATTGACTTACCTTTTCTTTCAACCTCAAGCTTATTAGGCTTGCGGCCTAAAATAGTACGAATTTCCATAGGCTCACGAAGCGGGTCTATAGACGGGTTGGTTACTTGTGATGCATTAAGCAAGATTTTATCCCAATAAATAGGATAAGGTTTAGGATTACCCATTGCCGAAAGAAGAACAGAGCCTGTATCTGCCTGACGGCAAATTTCTTGCTGATAGGTAGGAGTCCAGTTTGCATTATCACGATAATCGCAAACATATTTTTCGATGCGAAGCGCACCTGTAGGACAAAGATCAACACACCTGTGACACGCAACGCAGTTTTTTGAATTAACCGATACTGTTTTGCCGTCCTCATTAAAATAGTGACATTCGTTTGAGCACTGACGAACACAACAGCCGCAGTTAATGCACAATTCTTTATCACGAATGACAGTAAATTTGCGTGGAATATAATTAATCATCAGTCCTCAACCTCCTCATCATCAATTTCAAGCGGAATAAATACAGGCTCTGCGCCTGAAACAGACCATACCTTTTCAGGGTCGGGGCAAATAATTCTGATAGCTGATTCCTCAGAAGCAAAATATGCCCTATTGCCCTTCACTGCTGCAGTAAGCGAACGAAGCTTAAGCCTATCATTAATAGCAAGAAGACCTTTATTAGAACCGAGAATTACGGAAAACGGACCGTTTACCAGAGCGCCGTTATAAATTGAACGAAGATTTGTGAAATATTCCTTTCTTTCATCATCCATTTTATCTATCTCCTCCCATTCAGGCGCTGTAAGAACATCAGCGGCAACCTCGATAGGAAGATTATGGTGGCGCAAAAGATGGTCAAAAAGATAAGTGATAACTTCGGTATCTGTCTGCATTGTGCAAATATAGCCAAACTGCTCAATATATCTTCGGTTTGCGTCATAAGAAGAAATTTCGCCGTTATGAACAATTGACCAGTCAAGAATATTAAACGGATGAGCACCGCCCCACCAGCCGGGTGTGTTGGTTGGAAATCTGCCGTGAGCGGTCCAAATATACGCCTCATATTGATCAAGCATATAAAACTCGCCTACATCCTCAGGATATCCTACCGCCTTAAAACAGCCCATATTTTTTCCGCTTGAAAAAATATATGCGCCGTCAATAGCATTGTTGACCTTGGTTACGCACTGAGCAACATATTCAAGTTCATCCTGACGTGCATCTTTCATACGAACACGGTTAGCCTTACCGAAATATCTCCAAATATCAGGTCCTTTTTCAATACTCGGCACCTGACGGGTAGGTATTCTTTCAGCAACATCAATATTGAAATGTCTAAAAAGAAAATCCTCACATAGTTTTTTTGCTTCGTTAGAATCATAGAAAACGTGAATTGCGTATTCATCTTTGTGCTCAGGATAAATACCATAAGCTGCAAAGCCGCCGCCGAGGCCGTTAGACCTGTCATGCATAAGAGCGATAGATTTAATAATTTCCGAGCCGCTGATACGATTGCCTTTTCTGTCGATTATTGCAGCAATGGCACAGCCTGAAGGAATCCTGATTTCTCCCTCTTTCAACATAATATCCTCTCCTTAAGTTAAATAGAAATGATAATATAAATTTTATGAACAATATGTTCATTAAATATCACCGTTAAATTAATTTTACAATAAATAATGTACTGTAGTCAATTATACAAATTACAAAATTAAAGCAATTTTTTGCTTTATTTATGTATAATATCACAGTATTTATGAACGTTGCTGTATACTTATGCGTTTTATGATGAATACCGTATTATATTTATACAATTGAAAAAAGCAGGACTGCAATTGCAATCCTGCTTTTTCCTTAGGTAGAAAATAACAAATACAAATATTTGTAAGGGGTTAAATTAAATAAGTATTAAACATCGTCTTCGCCCTGCAAAGCATCATATCCACGCTCGCCTGTGCGAACCTTTACGGCATCCTCCACATCATATATAAAGATTTTACCGTCGCCGATATTGCCCGTATAAAGAACGTCTCTTGCAGTTTCAACAAAGGCGAACCCGATGGCGAGCCGGTCAAGATTCCGGCACTCGCCGCGCAGGCTATCTGGAGACCCGGGAGTGACACTGCCGCCGTCTGACGGAATAGACGGTTGAAGGACGTAGGGAGACTGAAATCCGACAGTACCGCGAAGCTTCGGCGGAGCGGACAGCGCAGGTAATCATGCCGGCAAGAAAATCCAGGGGCGTCAAGAGCGCGGGGACCCGTACCGTAAACCGACACAGGTGGGCGAGGAGAGTATCCTGAGGTGCTCGAGTGAATCACGGCTAAGGAACTAGGCAAACTGACCCCGTAACTTCGGGAGAAG
>DAVZKM010000123.1:0-5471 GCA_052272245.1 Eubacterium sp. | reverse complement strand
TTTTGCGAAGAGCTTGCTCCTCATAAGCCTTTGAGCCTGCTCTGATTTGCTCGATTTGGGTATTGATTGAAACAGTCTTTTGCGCTATTTCCTCAATCTCCTGCTCAATCGCCTTAAGTTCCTTTTCGCAAACGTCATAAGAGGCATTGGCTGCGTCAATTTTATGCTCCTGCTCTCTTAAGTCATTGGTAAAGCGGTTAATCTTATTTACCCATACACCTATTTCAAGCGTTTTTTTCTCATCTGAAAGAGTAATAAACTTCTGCGCCTTTTCGCTCTGCTTTCTAAGCGGCTCAACTCGACTTTCAAGCTCTCCCAAAATATCAAGAAGCCTAACTAAATTTTCCTGCGCCTGATCAAGCCTGCGGGTAGCGTCCCTTCTTTTATGACGAAAAAGGGAAATACCTGCCGCTTCTTCAAAAAGCTCACGCCTGTCCTCATTTTTTTGAGAAATGATAGAGTCAATCTTGCCCTGACCTACCATTGAATAGCCATCTGAGCCAAGACCCGTATCCATAAACAGTTCTCTTATATCCCTTGCTCTTACAGTTTCGCCGTCGATTTTATATTCACTTTCGCCCGAACGATAATATCTTCTTGAAACGGTTACAACCTCACCTTTATCTTTAAGTGTTTGGTCGGTATTGTCAAGAGTAAGCTGGACCTGAGCAAAACCTAAAGCCTTGCGTGCAGACGTTCCGCTGAAGATAACGTCCTCCATTTTTGAGCCACGAAGAGATTTAGAGCTTGTTTCACCCAAAACCCAACGAACTGCATCTGAAATATTACTTTTGCCCGAACCGTTAGGACCGACAACTGCGGTAATACCCTTGCCGAAATTAAGCGTTGTCCTGTCCGGAAAAGACTTAAAGCCTTGTATTTCAAGTGATTTTAATACCATTATTTTATCTCCAATTCATCAACATCAAGACTGTTGTCGATAACAATTTTTATATTATATCCTCTCTCGATAAGAAGATAAATATTTGATTTTTTATTTCCTTTCAGCTTTGAAAGCGACTTTGAATTAACTGCCACCTCATAATCAGCCGGAGGAAGCGCAAGAATTTTATCAACCATAATTCTCGACTTTACAAGCTCGCCGAAGCTGTCGTGAAAACCGCCTGCAAGCATATTTTTCTTAATATCCTCGCTTGAATGAAGCCCCAAGCGAATGATTTTTATATTATTTTTCTCAAAAAGCGGAACAAGCCTTGCGCAAAGACAAGCCGATTCATCAGCATTAAGCGGCTTATATTCACCGCTTAAATAAAGGTCTGCAAGATATGTACCATTTAATACAACTGTAGGATAAATCCTGACTGTTTGTGGCAATAACGCAATTATTTTTTCAGCCGTTTTAGTAGCTTTTTCTTTGCTGTCCTTATAAAGCCCCGTCATCATTTGAAGCCCAAGTTCAAAGCCGTATGACTTGATAAGTTTTGACGCATTTTCAACGTCTTTTGCCGTATGTCCTCGTCTGTTAGCCAAAAGCACCTCGTCGTCCATACTCTGCGCACCAAGCTCGATACTCGTAACTCCGTACTCTTTAAGCAAATCCAAAATTTCTTCATCAATGCAGTCGGGACGGGTAGAAATTCTTATGCCCTTTACCTCGTTTGACTTTATGTATTTATTTGCCGCTTTCAAAAGAGAAAGCATATACTCTCTGTCAATCGCAGTAAATGAGCCGCCGAAAAAAGCAATTTCATATTCAAAATCCTTAGACTTAAGCGCCGTTTTAACTGCCTTGTCAACATCCTGCGGTGTGGGCTGATTTACCTGCCCCGTTATTGTCTTTTGATTGCAAAACGAACACTGACACGGACAGCCTAAATGAGGAACAAAAATACTTATGTTACTTTTTTTCATATTACACCCATTAATTTAAGTGCCTCTCTTGCCGCAGCCTGTTCAGCACTTTTTTTGCTTCCTCCCTTGCCCTTACCGATAACGTTTGAATTAAGGTGAACCTCAACCTCAAATGTTTTATTATGGTCAGGTCCGCTCTCGCCGACGAGAACGTAATTAACATTTTCATCGGGATTTTGTTGAACTATTTCCTGCAAGGTTGTTTTATAATCCTTAAAATTGATATGGTGGGTTTCAACAGCAGGAGCAAGAAAATGAAGTACAAATTTTTCCGCATTTTCCATTCCGCCGTCAAGATATATAGCGGCAATAAGCGCTTCAAATGCATTTTCTAAAATCGACGGTCTGTCAGCACCGCCCGTATTTGACTCTCCCTTGCCTAAAAACAGAAAGTTACCGAGTGATATCTGCCTTGCGAAATCCGAAAGTGACTGAGTGCAGACAAGAGAAGAACGAAGTTTTGACAAATCGCCCTCAGGCATATCCGGAAAGCGATGGAAAAGAAAGTTAGCCGAAATGATAGAAAGCACGGCGTCACCTAAAAATTCCATTCTCTCGTTACACTTGATTTTATTATGCCTTTCGTTTGCAAAGGAAGAATGTGTAAGTGCCTCCATAAGATAAGCCTTATTTTTAAAATTATATCCTATTTTATCTTCGATAGTTGCCATTTTTATTCCTCTTGCGTATTTAATGAAAATTCATTTTCAATTGAACTAATCAAATTGTTATCCAAAAACCAAATTGCCTGCTTGATTGCATTTTTAAATGTACGTGCATCTGCCGAGCCGTGAGACTTAATTACAGGCTTTTTAACGCCAAGCATAACGGCGCCGCCGTATTCCTTATAATCAAACTGCTTTTTCATATCGTCAATACCCGATTTAACGCCAAGATATGAGATTTTAGAAAGCGTATTTTTCATAAAAGCGTTTTTAATACCATTCATCAAAACTTTTGCAACGCCCTCATATGTTTTTAGAATAAGATTACCTGTAAATCCATCGGCAACAACAACGTCTGCATCACCGAACGGAATTTGCCTGCCCTCAATATTACCCACAAAATTGTAAGGCGCATTTTGCATAAGTTTATAAGCTTCTTTAACGGTTGAAGTACCCTTTGTGCTCTCCTCGCCGTTATTTGCAAGCGCAACCCTTGGGTTTTCAACTTTCATAATTTTTTGCATATAAAGGCTTCCCATTTTGCCGAACTGATATAAAAATTCAGCTCTGCACTCGGCATTTGCACCGCAGTCCATAAGAAGAAACGGCTTTTTGGCACTTGGCATAACAGAGGCGATTGCAGGTCTTTTAACACCTTTAATTCTCTTAGTGATAAGTGTTGAGCCTACTGTTACGCAACCTGTGTTTCCGGCACTCACAAAAGCATCACCTTCACCCTCATTCAATAGCTTAAAGCCGATACCCATTGACGAGTCAGACTTTTCTTTAAGCACTGACTTTGCGTCGTCATGCATTGTGATAACTGAATTTGAATTAACAATTTTAACATTTTCAAGTGCAATATTATTATCCTTAATGCATTTTTGTATTTCTTTATCATTTCCGACAAGTACAGGAGCAATTCCGTATTCTTTTTGAGCAAGAGAAGTACCCTTAAGTATTTCAAGCGGAGCATTATCCCCGCCCATAGCGTCAATAATTATTCTTTTTGGCATAGCAAATATTGCACCCTTTCCCAACTTGATTTTAATTATAAAGTTTTCATACTTTCTTCAAGGCTTGCAAGCGCTCTTTGTGCCAAAGCGGCATAGCGCTCTTTTTTATCCTTGATTTTCGGTTCTATTGCAGGCAGCACACCGAAGTTAGCGCCCATAGGCTGAAAATTCTTGACGCTTTCGTCACTGATATAATCGCTCAAAGCACCTATCATATTAACGTCAGAGAGAGTAAACGGCTTTTTACCCTGCGCTCTTCTTACGGCATTGATACCTGCCATAATTCCGCTTGCCGCACTCTCCATATATCCCTCAACTCCCGTGATTTGACCTGCAAAGAAAAGATTGTTTTTATTTCTAAATGAAAAATCGTTATTAAGAAGCTTTGGTGAATTTAGAAACGAATTTCTATGCATAACACCATAGCGCACAAACTGAGCATTTTGAAGCCCCGGAATCATAGAGAAAACACGTTTTTGTTCGCCGAACTTCAAATTGGTTTGAAAACCCACAAGATTAAACATTGTACCCTTTGAATTTTCACGTCTTAACTGAACACAAGCCCAAGGTCTGTGCCCTGTGTTCGGGTCAACCAAACCGACAGGTTTCATAGGGCCGAAACGAGGAGCGTCAAGCCCTCTTTTAGCAAGCTTTTCAATTGGCATACAGCCCTCATAGACGTCAAAATCGTGAACAATTGCACCCTCGGCATTAACAAGTTCATTGATAAAAGCCTCATACTCCTCTTTATTGAATGGGCAATTGATATAATCATCGTCACCGCCACGCTCATAACGTGAAGCGCCGAATGCCTTAGACATATCAACACTCTCGGCAGTAACAATTGGAGCGGCGGCATCATAAAACGAGAGATACTCACCTGTAATATCGCTGATACTTTTTGCAAGTGCGCCGTCTGTTAAAGGACCCGTTGCAACAATTGTTATTGTATCGTCGTCAAGTTCTAAGTCCTCAACTATTTCATTAATTACCTCAATATTGGGGTGGGATTTGATTTTTTCAGTCACGCATTTCGAGAAAATATCCCTGTCGACCGCCAAAGCGCCGCCTGCCGGAACACTTGACTGCCTTGCAATTGGGACCGTAAGTGAGCCTAAACGAGCCATTTCCTCTTTCAAAAGACCTGCTGCACTTTCGATACGTGAGGCCTTGAGTGAATTTGAGCACACAAGTTCACAAAATAAATCTGACTTATGAGCCTCACTCTTTTTTGTCGGCTTCATTTCATAAAGCGAAACGCTATATCCATTATTTGCAATCTGCCACGCAGCCTCAACTCCCGCAAGCCCTGCGCCGATAACCTTAAATTTCATATAAATTACCGTTTATTCTTCTGTTTTCTTTTTTCTCGGGGCCGGTTTTGTAAAACCGCAACCCTCTGTATCAGGGCAATAAAGCACATTGCCCTTGCGTTTAAAAAGTGACTTGCCGCAGCGTGGGCAAACCTCGTCACTTGGTGCATCCCAAGTCATAAAATTACACTTAGGATAATTTGAACAACCATAGAATGACGAGCCTCTCTTGGTTTTTTTCTCAATTACGTCGCCGCCGCACTCAGGGCACTTAGCCTTAGTCCTAAAAATAAGCGGCTTTGTATTTTTACATTCCGGATAGCCGGGACACGCAAGAAATTTACCGAATCTGCCGACTTTGACAACCATATTTCTGCCGCACTTTTCGCAAATTTCGTCTGTTTCTTCTTCCTTAAGCTTAATTTTAACGCCCTGCATTTCCTCTTTAGCTTTTTCAAGAGGCTTTTCAAAATCATCATAATATAGGCGAATCATATCCTTATAATTCTTTTCGCCTGAGTCGATTTTATCAAGGTCAGCCTCCATTTTTGAAGTGTATTTAACATTAACAATATTAGGCATTTATATCTTTTGTCTGCTTTGCC
>DAVZKM010000122.1:0-5632 GCA_052272245.1 Eubacterium sp. | reverse complement strand
CTAACGATCACCCTCACGGTGGTGGTGAAGGTAAGTCACCTGTCGGCCGTCCTGGTCCTTGCACTCCTTGGGGCAAGCCTGCTCTCGGCTATAAGACACGTAATAAGAAGAAGGCATCTAACAAGATGATCGTTCGCCGTCGTAACGGTAAATAAGAAGAAAGGAGAAGATTAATTAATGAGTAGAAGTACAAAAAAGGGCGCTTATGTAGAAGACAGCCTTTATAAGAAAGTAGAAGTTCTCAATGCTTCAGGCGACAAGCAGATTATCAAAACTTGGTCAAGAAGTTCAACAATCTTCCCTGAATTCGTAGGACACACATTTGCTGTTCATGACGGAAGAAAGCATGTTCCTGTATATGTTACAGAGGATATGGTTGGACACAAACTCGGTGAATTTGCACCGACAAGAACATTCAGAGGCCACGCAGGCTCAAAGACATCTAAGTAATCGAAAGGAGAATTATTATGGAAGCAACAGCAAAAGCAACTTATGTCCGTATCTCCCCTCGAAAGGTGCAGATTGTTCTTGATCTTATCAGAAATCAGCCGGCTGACAAGGCAATGGCTATTCTTCAGTACACACCGAAAGCTGCTTGCGAGCCTGTAATCAAGGTTCTTAAGTCAGCAATCGCAAATGCTGAGAACAATAACAATATGGACACATCAAGATTAGTAGTAAGTTACTGCAACGCAACTGCAGGTCCTACTCTTAAGAGAATTCAGGCAAGAGCACAGGGCAGAGCTTACAGAATCAATAAGAGAACATCACACATCACAATCACCGTTAAGGAATTGGAAGACTAAGCGAGGAGGAAAGTTAAATGGGACAGAAATGTAATCCAACCGGTTTAAGAATCGGTGTTATCAAAAACTGGGACTCTCGCTGGTATGCAAAGAAGGGCGAGTTCGGTGATACACTTGTAGAGGACTACAAGCTTCGTAATTACCTTCTTGATTCTCTTCACGGCGCAGGTGTTCCAAAGGTAGAAATCGAAAGAGACGCTAAGAGAGTAAGAATCAACATCCATTGTGCAAAGCCGGGTATGGTTATCGGTAAGCAGGGTGCTGAAATCGAAAAGCTCAAGGCAGTATGTGCAAAGAAGCTCGGCAAAGATGCTAATGAAGTTTTCATCAACATTGTTGAAATCAAGCAGCCGGACCTCAATGCAACACTTGTAGCACAGTCAGTTGCTCAGCAGCTTGAAAGACGTGTATCTTTCAGAAGAGCAGTTAAGGGTGCTATCAGAAATACAATGAGACTTGGTGCTCGTGGTATTAAGATTATGGTTTCAGGTAGAATAGGCGGTGCAGAAATCGCTCGTTCAGAAACTTATAAAGAGGGTACAATTCCACTTCAAACAATTCGTGCTGACATCGATTACGGTTTTGCAGAAGCAAACACAACCTATGGTAAGATTGGTGTTAAAACATGGATTTATCAGGGTGAGGTACTCCGTGAATCTCGTAATAAGAGAAGAACAAATCGTAGAGAAGGGGGAAGAAAGTAATGCTTTTACCTAAGCGTGTAAAACACAGAAAGCAGCACAGAGGTCGTATGACCGGCGTAGCTACTCGAGGCAATAAGGTAACTTACGGTGAATATGGTTTGCAGACAACTGAGCCTGCATGGATTACCGCAGCACAGATTGAAGCTGCCCGTATCGCAATGACACGTTACACAAAGCGTGGCGGTAAAGTATGGATCAAAATATTCCCCGATAAGCCGATTACAGCAAGACCTGCCGATACTCGTATGGGTAAAGGTAAAGGTAATGTTGACTACTGGGTAGCAGTAGTAAAGCCGGGCAGAGTAATGTTCGAACTTGGCGGTGTTGACGAAGCAACAGCTCGTGAGGCTATGCGTCTTGCCGCAAACAAACTTCCTGTTAAATGTAAGTTTGTAAAGAAAGAAGAAGAGGGAGGCGAGCAGTAATGAAAGCATCAGAAATCAAGGCTCTTTCAGCAGAACAGAGAACAAAGAAGCTTGCAGAATTAAAAGAAGAGCTCTTCAACCTTCATTTCCAGCAGGCAATCAATCAGCTCGACAACCCTATGAGAATTAAAGCTGTCAAGAAAGATATCGCTCGCATCAAGACTGTTGAGCGTCAAATCGAACTTGAGAGCGCTAATTCTTAATAAAGGAGGTAACTGTTAAATGGAAAGAAACCTCAGAAAGACAAGAGTAGGTATCGTAACAAGCGACAAGATGGATAAGACAGTTGTTGTAACAATCAAGAACAGAGTTCGTCATCCTCTTTATAATAAGATTGTAAACGATACAGTTAAGTACAAGGCACACGACGAAAATAACGAATGCGGTATTGGCGATAAGGTTCTTATTATGGAATGTCGTCCATACAGCAAAGATAAGAGATGGCGTGTGGTTGAAATCATTGAGAAGGCTAAATAATCGTTACGATTTACAGCTTTTTTAAATAATTTAGTCAATAAAATAATAACTGCAACATAGCAAAGTGTTATTTTGCAGTACGAAGGAGGAAAATGCTGTGATACAACAGGAAAGTCGTCTTAAAGTAGCAGACAACACAGGCGCTAAAGAGCTTCTTTGCATCAGAGTATTAGGCGGTTCAGGCAGAAGATATGCAAATATCGGCGATGTAATCGTTGCTAGTGTAAAGAAAGCAGCACCGGGTGGCGTTGTTAAAAAGGGCGAAGTTGTTAAGGCAGTCATCGTTCGTACAACTAAAGGTGTACGTCGTGACGACGGTCAGTATATTCGTTTTGATGAAAATGCTGCCGTAATTATCAGAGAGGATAAAACCCCTCGTGGCACCCGTATTTTTGGACCAGTAGCTCGTGAGCTTCGTGAAAAGGATTATATGAAAATCCTTTCTCTCGCTCCGGAAGTTCTTTAATGGAGGTGCGCTAATATGAGTAAAATGTTTGTAAAGTCCGGTGATACTGTAGTAGTACTCAGCGGTAAGTCAAATGGCGTTAAGGGCGAAGTTGTCGCTGTAAGTCCTGCTGAAGGCAAGGTTATCGTTAAGAAGGTAAACGTTGTTACAAAGCACGTTAAGCCTAAGAAGATGGGTGAGCCGGGCGGTCTTATTGAAGTAGAATCAGCTCTTTATGCATCAAAAGTACAGCTCGTATGTCCTAAGTGCGGCGAAGCTACACGTGTAGGTCATAAAAAGGGCGGCATCCGTGTTTGTAAGAAATGCGGTAACGAATTTTAAGTAAGGGAGGAACATAACAATGTCTGTTTTAAAAGAAACATATAAGAGCGAAATCGCTCCTGCGTTGATGAAGAAATTCGGATACAAATCTGTTATGCAAATCCCAAAGCTTGACAAGATTGTAATCAATGTTGGTTGCGGTGAAGCCCGTGAAAATTCAAAGGTAGTAGACGCTATCGTTAATGACCTTCAAATCATTACAGGTCAAAAGCCGGTTATCTGCCGTGCGAAGAAGTCAGTTGCTAACTTCAAGCTTCGTGAAGGTATGCCAATCGGTGTAAAAGTTACTCTTCGTGGTGACAGAATGTATGAATTCCTTGAGAGATTCTTCAATTTGGCACTTCCGAGAGTTCGTGACTTCAGAGGTATCAACCCTAACTCATTCGACGGCCGTGGCAACTATGCTATGGGTATCAAAGAGCAGTTGATTTTCCCTGAAATCGAGTATGACAAGATTGATGCTGTTCGTGGTATGGACATCATCATGGTAACAACTGCAAACACAGATGAAGAGGGCAGAGAGCTCCTTAAGCTCCTCGGCGCTCCATTCTCAGAGTAAGGAGGGATTATCGTGGCAAAAACATCTATGAAAGTCAAGGCTGCAAAGCCTGCAAAGTATTCAACAAGACAGTACAACAGATGCAAAATCTGCGGTAGACCTCATGCTTATCTTCGTAAGTACGGTGTATGCAGAATTTGCTTCAGAGAGCTCGCTCATAAGGGCGAAATCCCCGGAGTAAAGAAGTCATCTTGGTAAGAACTGAGAATTGCTAATTAAATAAGGAGGAATTATCAATGCATATTACAGATCCAATCGCTGATATGCTTACAAGAATTCGTAATGCAAATTCAGCAAAGCACGATACAGTAGATATTCCTGCGTCAAACATGAAGAAGGCAATTGCTCAGATTCTTGTTGATGAAGGTTATATCAAAAACTATAAATTAATTGAAGACGGCAAGCAGGGTGTTATTCGTGTAACACTTAAGTACGGCGAAGGCAAGAGCCAGGTTATCACTGGTCTTCGCAGAGTTTCAAAGCCGGGTCTTCGTATTTATTCAAACGTTGAAGAAATGCCTAAGGTTATGAAGGGTCTCGGTGTTGCAATCGTTTCAACTTCAAAGGGCATTATGACAGACAGAGAAGCTCGCAAGCAGAATGTCGGCGGCGAAGTTTTAGCATTCATTTGGTAAGGAGGTACAGTCAGGATGTCACGTATCGGTTTAAAACCTATTACAATTCCTGCCGGTGTTGATGTAAATGTCAACGGTACAACTGTTACCGTAAAGGGACCTAACGGTACTCTTTCAATGGATGCACATCCAAATATGACAGTCAGCATTGAGGGCAGTGAAATTATCGTTAGCAGACCTAACGATGCAAAAGAAAACAGATCACTTCACGGTTTAACCCGTACACTTATCCATAATATGGTTGTAGGTGTTACAGAGGGATTTAAGAAGAACCTTGAAGTAAACGGTGTCGGTTACCGTGTTCAGATGCAAGGCAACAAGCTTGTTATGAACCTTGGTTTCTCACATCAGGTTACAATGGAAGCTCCGGAAGGTATTAAAGTAGAATGTCCTTCAGCAAACGCTATCGTAATCAGCGGTGCTGATAAGCAGATGGTAGGTCAGTTTGCAGCTCAGGTTCGTGAAAAGAGACCGCCTGAGCCATACAAGGGCAAGGGTATCAAGTATGCCGAAGAGCATATCCGTCGTAAAGAAGGAAAAGCAGGTAAGAAATAAGGGAAGGAGTGAAATACAATGGTTTCAAGACAAGACGCCAATAAGGCAAGACAAAAGCGCCACACAAGAGTTCGTGGTAAAATCAGCGGTACTGCTGAATGTCCAAGACTTAACGTATATCGCTCTCTCAGCAATATTTACGTGCAGTTAATCGACGATGAAGCAGGTGTAACAATTGCGTCGGCTTCAACTGTTGAAAAGGAATTCACACAGTACGGCGGTAACGTAGAAGCAGCTAAGGCTGTAGGTAAGACATTAGCAGAAAGAGCTAAGGCAAAGGGCATTGAAGAATGCGTATTTGACCGTGGCGGTTACGTATATCACGGACGTGTTGCTGCAGTAGCAGACGGCGCTCGTGAAGGCGGACTTAAGTTCTAACGAAGGAGGTAAATTTTTATGGCAAAGATTGACGTATCTTCAATGGAACTTGAAGAAAGAGTTGTTACTATCAACCGTGTATCAAAGACTGTAAAGGGTGGTAGAATTTTCAAATTCGCAGCACTTGTAGTTGTCGGTGACGGTAACGGTCTTGTAGGCTTCGGTATCGGTAAGTCAGGCGAAGTTCCTGATGCAATCCGTAAGGGTATCGAGGATGCAAAGAAAAATGTAATTAAGGTTGCTCTTAAGGGAACAACAATTCCTCATGAGATTAAGGGTAAGTTCGGCGCAGGTGAGGTTCTCCTT
>DAVZKM010000121.1:0-5726 GCA_052272245.1 Eubacterium sp. | reverse complement strand
ACAAAATTATGCAAGCAATTTTAAAAGGCAATTTCGTGGAGAACGATACTGTAAAAAAGAAAGACGGAACGGCAATACCTGTTGCAATAGTTTTATCCGGTAAAGAAACAGTTAAAATTAATAAATGTAATTTTACTGATGTTCGTAAATTCCAAGAGGTAGAACTTTTAGTTGATATAAGAAGCTCCGAATATGGTCTTTATATCACACCTGCCGAGGGTAAGTAATGGGTCGTTGTAAAAATGCAATCTGTATTGTGTTCGTTGTTGCGCTTGTCAGCTGCTTATTTTCGGCTTCTCCTGTATATGCCGCTGATAAATCTGATACCTGCAATCACAAATATAAAATTACGAGCTTCAGTGATTCGGGAAACGCTACAATAAAATGTTCGCTTTGCGGTGATACATATACCGATGTGTTTATAGATCACGTTAACGCATATAAAGGTGACGAAAAATATACAGAAGTTTTTGATGTTTATCCCGACGGCGTTATTAATGCTAAAGATTATCATTTGTTGTCAAAATGTGTTTATGATGACGGCGAAACTGTAGTTAACTTAGAGGAATTAACTGAAGATTTAAACACTATCAAAAATTTGATGTTTGTAATTCTTGCAGCTGTCGGTGTATTAGTAGGCTCGTCCTTCCTTAAACATTTCAGTTTTTGGAAGTGGTAAGCGCTTGCATAGCTCAATATTGATTGGCATTTGTGTTAGATTGAGTTATTGCTCAAGATGAAAGAGATGTAAATATTATGAATTTGAATGTTAATGATTGCTTTGAAATATTGGGCTATGCGCTTGTTTTCGGATTCGGTCTTTCCGCTGTTCTGAGCTTGTTGGGTTTCGGAATATTTAAATCTTTTAATTTCTTTAAAAATTCGACATAAAGGCTTTTGCCTTATCAGCAAGTTAGCCCCTTGGGAGCGAGGGGCGCGCCCTGGAATAGACGATCAAAAACCGCCAAAGCGGTTTGCGATTCCTTGAGGACGGGCGGGGGTGCGAACGTTAGAAACGTAAATGATATGTTAATGTATATTCGATTGTATAACAGTCGTTATATAAATAAAAATTTTATGAAAGGGGATTGTAAAATGTCTGAAAAAATTAAGGCTTTAGGGAATAAAATCAAAAATTCCCGAGCTGCTAAAGTTTTTGCGGCAGCTTTCACAGGTTGCAGCGCAATGGCTGTTAACTCTCTTACAGCGCAGGCGGCTGTATCCGAGGACGTTAAAACGGCTTTGAGTACGGCGTTTACTGATGTTAAAACCGATGTTATTAGCATTGCTACAACTGCATTACCTGCGGCACTTGCTATAGTCGGCCTTGTTATGGCTGTATCAATTGGCATTAAATTGTTCAAGAAATTTTCCCACTAATAGCCAAAGTCACAAGCAAGTATGTTTAGCTGTATTATAAGGCTATGCCCTTAATAAAGCTTATTTAATAACGCTTTTGTAAAATGCAGGGGGCTATGCTCTCTGCATTTTATAATGAAAGGATGTAATATGAAAAATTTAATGATGATACATTGCAGTAATAAAAAAGTTAATAAAATTATTACTGCATTTTTTATTATCGGGCTTGCTATGGTTTTGGCGTTTTGTCCGATAGTTCAGACTGTAGCTTTAGCGGAATCAGCTCAAGAAACAACTCAACAAGTGTTAAAAGTTCTTTCTTTCCTCGGCGCTACTATTTGGGGAACTGCCGCTTCGCAGGCTGCGCTTGTTGCCGTCGGTATATCTACTCCTGTAATGCTTACAAGCGCTTTAGGCACTATTATAACTATTTTAATAGGTTTAGGTGTCGGCGTAGCTGTTTCATCGTTTGTCGGTTGGATCTTGGATTGCCTTTTTGATAACTGCGGCGCTACTTTTTGGACTTATTGTAAAGAAAGTTGGGATCGTGCGCATAATAAATTACTTTGTTCTGCTGCTGTTTTTACTCTTCTTGTTACTCAAATTAAAACCGCTTTGGGGATAGGCGAGGGGTCAAATTCAAGTTCTAAATTTCCATATGTTACTAAAAATGAAAATCCGATTGATATTGATTCTACTATTTCCAGCTCTAAAGAAAGGTTTTTAAGTGCTATAAATAATGATGTTTACGCTTATTATTATAATAATGATGTTAACCTTACCGTTTCTCAAATTGGTCCATATACTTTTAAAATCAAAACACCTATTTCCAACTGGATGGCAGACCATTTTGCTATTTATTTAGATGATGAAAAAAAATTTGATTTTACATTTTTAGATGTTCCTAGGTATTTTGTAACTCCTTACCTTGATGAAGATAAAAAATTATTGTATTTCAGATCGGTTAATTATGAATTTAATAGATTGGATACGTTTTCGCCTTCCGGTTATTGCGGTAATACTTTATACTCCAATGATAAATCAATATATTACAACATTTATGATGATAAAGGCGAAGTAACTCAATCAATCGGTCTTTTCGCTGTTGATAAAAATAATACTATTCATGTCACAAATAATACATTGAATTTGTTGTATTTACTTTTTGTTGAAGGCTATGCGCTGTATGAATATCCGCTTAAAATATCTGTTAAAAATGGCGAGGATGTCACTAATTACGATAATAGTGTAACTAAAGTTACTAATGTTACTAATGTTAAAAATGTTTATAATACAGGCACATATAGCAAGGATGTTACATATGACGAGGAAAAAGACGGTATTTCGTCTATTGTTGATACTTTCGCTTCTGCAACGACTGCGGGAAACACTCTTGCCGGAGATGTTTCAATTGGTCTTTCTGATGTAGCCGTAGGCACTTTAAGTCAAGCAACTGCGATTGCTGATGCAGCTTCTACTACTGCAGTTGACGCTTCAAAAGTAACTGCCGTTGATTCTGCCGGAGTTTCCACCTCTTTAGTTAATACACCATTTATTCCTTGGACAACCTCTTTAGGTCTTTTAAAAACTGCTTCCTCTGGTATTTCGGATAAATTCCCGTTTTGTATTCCTTCATATCTAAGTGAGCAGATATCTATTATAGTTGCTGATCCCAAGGAGCCAATTTTTAAACTTCCTTTTAATCTTGATACTTTTGATATTAGTGAGACGGTGAATATTGATTTAACAAAGTTTGAAAAAGTCACTAAAGTAACTGATTGGCTATTAGTAATCGTTTTAATAATCGGTCTTTGTTTTGCAACTAAAAAATTGATGTTCTGAGGTGATTAAATGTTATTTGTAACTATGTCGTTTAAAAATATTGTTTCTGATATTTTTTATCGAATCTGTGAGGGAATATCAAGCGTTATATCAACTGTTTTAGGGATTCTCCCTGATAATCCTTTCAGCGATTTTACCGTTGTTCCCTCCGAGGTTTCCAAAATTCTCGGCTATGTTAATTACTTTTTGCCGATAAAACAATCAATAGTTGTAATTATTGCTTGGCTCGGTGCATTAATCATTATAGCCGTTTACAAGCTTGTTGTAGGCTTTTTTAAGCTTGTAGGGGGTTAATGTATGATATATCTTTATAGCGGCGTTCCCGGAAGCGGTAAAAGTTATCATACAGCAAAAGACATTAAGAATTTTGTTATTGATAAAAAGCTTTATTGTATATCGAATATACAAATAAACTATGAAAATTTATGTAAACGTTCACGTATTAAGCCTTCAGAAGCCCGACAACGGCTTTTTTGCCTTGATAATGATAAAATCACAGTCGATTTTTTAAAAGACTTTTCAAGGCGTTATCTGAAGCGTGGTAAAGAAAATCAATGTTTATTGGTTTTTGATGAAGCCGGAGATAAATTTAATTCTCGCTCTTGGGATTCACCGGATCGGATAGAGTGGCTGCAGTTCTTTCGTGTTCATAGGCATTACGGTTACAAGATACTTCTTGTAGCCCAACACGATAGATATATTGATAGACAGATACGTGGATGTATTCAAACTGAAGTTGAACACAGAAGCTTTAAATACTACCGTACGTTTGGATTTATTCTTTATACTCTGTTTGGCGGTCTTTTTCAAACAATTCAATTTAATTATCCAATGAAAGGACAAAGCCGGTCAGCTGCCCGTGAAAGCGGTTCTATAATTAAGCTGAATAAATCAATAGCAAACATTTATGATACGTTTGCTTGTTTCGAGCTTGAAGAAGCTGAAGCTGAAAAAGCGGCTTCCGGGGGTATGCGGTTTTCCGCTTCGGGGGACCCGGTAGCCGCTGCGCAGCAGTCGGAAAATTAAGCTAAAACATACATTAAATTATAATAGTACATTTATAATATATAAATTAATTAAATTTAGCTAATGCTCACATAAGAGAAAATCGAAATTAAAAAAAGAGGTGATAAATAGAAATAAAATCAGGCGATAAAAAGTAAAAATAAGAGGTAAAAACACTATGAATAAATATGTACTTAAACGGCGAGATATTAAAGTTGTCGTTAGTGGTGATATAGTTGAAGTGTTTGAATACCGCATTCCTATTTCTGTAGAAAAAAGAGATTATGAAATAATAAGAAATAGTTTAGAAAATTTTGAAAAAAGAGATAACAACCTTAGGCGTGCGCGTTCGGATATACGGCGCTATATTTGGCAAAATATAACACCATATTCAAAATTTATTACTTTAACGTATGCTAAAACTGAATTGGATTATAACAAGTTAATTGATGATTTTAAGCTGTTTATTAAAAATATGAAAAATAATGGCTATAAAGATTTAAAATATCTGTATGTTACAGAACATCAAAAAGAAAGAGGGAAGAAAGAGGGAAACGAAGGAAGCTTACATATACATTGCGTTTTGTTTTATGATGATTATATCCCTTTTGAAGTTATCAATAAATGTTGGGGTAAGGGTGGTACCGATATTCATAAAATAGATGATCTTGATAATGTAGGCGCTTACGTCTGTAAGTATTTAACTAAAGAGGAAATACTTTTAGCCGAAAAAAATTGTTATCATATTTCCCGAGGTTTAAAAAAGCCTGTTGAAATATGTCACGACGGCTATATAAGCGATCCCGATTTTTTAAAAGATGTTTTAGATAAAATCAATTACTATTATGTAAACAGTTCGGATTACAGCTATACAAGCTGTGACGGCTCTACTTTTAACAATTCAATAATATATAAACAGGGGAGGCTACCTAAAAATGTATCAATACAAACTGATGATTAAACACCCGAAAAAGAAAATTCATCGAGTTTTTATAGTAGGTGATGATAGAGATAATCTTAATACTGTCTATGAAAATTGTATCGCTATTTTCAATCTGTTTCCCGGGTATAAATATTCAGATCTATTCAAAGAGGAATTTAACAATGCTTGTAGAAAATGTTGATTTAGAACGCATAAGTGCGTTATTACAGAGCTTACCGGCTAAAATGGAAATTACGGGAATAAATCTTACAAACGGTTATTCGTGTAATCTTGTAGCAGGGGAGCAAGAAATAAATAATGCTGAGTACGCGGCGGCGTTAAAACGTCTTAACAGTATTCTTGATATCTACGAAGCTTCGGACAAATTAAAATTACATTCATAATTTTACACCCCTTAAGATAGTAAATCCTAAGGGGTGTAATAAAAAATCAATTGTCTTATTATGCGTTATATTGTAGAATGTAAATAGGCGATTTTATACTTTCAAAAATTTTGTGAAATTATTATTCAATTCAAAAACCGCATAACTAAAGGGGAATTGTGCTTAATTCATTTACTAATTGCACAAAATTAATA
>DAVZKM010000120.1:0-5781 GCA_052272245.1 Eubacterium sp. | reverse complement strand
GGCCCTAAGCGGAACAACAGACACTTCTTCGCCCGAAAGTGCTCTCAAGCATTTCCTTAGTAATTGCACCGGGGCGCAAAACCGTCGGAACATCAGTCGCAAGAGTGACAACAGTTGATTCAACGCCGAATTCGCAATCGCCGCCGTCAATGATTGCCTCAATCTTGCCCGACATATCGTCAATAACATATTTTGCTCTTGTCGGTGACGGCAAGCCGGAGGTATTGGCGCTCGGTGCGGCAATGGGACAGCCTGCTGCCTTAATCACCTTGTTTGCAACCTCATTTATCGGCATACGAACGGCAACGGTATCAAGACCGCCGCTGACAACCTTGCCTATCATATCGCTCTTTGGCAAAATTATTGTAAGCGGACCGGGAAAAAAGGCGTCAATAAGTGCCTGCGCCTTAGGCGTAACCTCTTTAACCAAAGGAACGATATCCTCTTTATTTGCAATATGAACAATAAGCGGATTATCGCTCGGCCTGCCCTTAGCCTTATAAATATTTTTGACGGCGTCCTCATTGAGCGCATTCGCACCCAAGCCGTAAACTGTTTCTGTAGGAAACGCAACAAGCCCGCCGTTTGCAAGGATTTTACCCGCAATGGCGATATCCTCATCATTTGTTGATAAAACTTTAGTCTTCATTATGCTTATGTTTACCTGCCTTTGCAGCAATTATGTAAAAAATAGGAATAGTTAAGAAAAGAATCCACGCAGGGTGCCACAAGCTTTTTGCAAATCCCAAAAGAAGAAATACAATAAGCACCAAAACAGGATAGCAGAAAATGACGGGCTTTTTCTTTTCAATCGCTATTATGCCCGTATAAAAAAGAGGAATTGTCAAAAGAACAATCCAACCGATTTTCCAGCCGTTTGCGCCGATAAATACACCTATTAAGCAATATGCAATAACCGCAAGAATGGGATAAGACGGGAAAAGCCAGCTTCTCCTTTTCTTTTCCTTTTTCCTCTTTTCTCGCTCTCTTTCTCTTTCAACAATATATTGCTTATCCTTTTGTTCTCTTAAAAGCTCCTTTTCCTTAAGTGACGGCTCAGGAGCAGAAATGTGCATATCAAGCGCACCTTCGCCCGACTTTTCATCCTCCGGCTGAGGCTTGCCCTCAAATTCATCTATCAGCTCATTAACAGCCTTTTCCTCTTCGCTTTCCTCTGCCTGCTCATTTTCCTTTGATTCGTCAGCCTCACCCTTAACCAAAGAATCAATAGACACGCCGTAAAATTCGGCAAGCTTGCCTATATTATCAATATCAGGGGTGGAATTGCCCTGCTCCCATTTTGAAACGGATTGACGTGAAATGCCGAGTGCCTCGCCGAGTGCGTCCTGACTTATTCCCTTATCATTTCTTAACTTTTTTAAATATTCGCCCTGTTTAATTGACATACTTTACCTCTGAAATAATTATTCTTCGCCCTGCGCCTTAAGCTTTTCGGCAGTATCGGCAGTGATTAGTGCGTCTATCATCTCATCCATATCGCCGTTTAAAAACTGCTCAAGCTTATAAAGAGTAAGCCCGATTCTGTGGTCGGACACTCTGCCCTGCGGATAATTATATGTTCTTATTCTCTCGCTTCTATCCCCTGTGCCGACCTGCGCCTTTCTCTCGCCTGCAATCTCAGCGTCGTGCTTAGCCTTTTCGGCATCATAAAGACGGGAACGCAAAACCTTAAGCGCCTTTTCCTTATTTTTATGCTGGCTTCTTTCGTCCTGACATTCAACAACCGTGCCTGTAGGTATATGGGTAATACGAATGGCAGATGATGTTTTGTTAATATGCTGACCGCCTGCGCCTGACGAACGGAATGTGTCTATCTGCAAATCCTTAGGATTAATCTCAAAATCAACGTCCTCAGCCTCCGGCAAAACCGCTACTGTTGTGGTAGAGGTATGTATTCTGCCCTGACTCTCTGTTTCAGGCACACGCTGAACACGGTGAACACCCGATTCAAACTTAAAGCGTGAATAAGCGCCGTCGCCCTCAACCGAAAAGCTGATTTCTTTATATCCGCCAAGACCTGTTTCATTAGCATTTAATATTTCTGTTTTAAAACCCTTTGACTCTGCATACATCGAATACATTCTGAAAAGAACGCCTGCAAAAAGTGCGCTCTCCTCTCCTCCTGCGCCGCCACGGATTTCAATAATTACGTTTTTATCATCGTTAGGGTCACGTGGCAAAAGAAGAACCTTAAGCTCCTCCTCAATTCTTTCCATATCCTCTCGGCTTTGCTCGTATTCCTCTTTAACCATCTGGGCAAAATCGGCGTCCATTCCGCCCTCATCAAGCATTGCACGTGATTCTTCCTCGTTCGCCTTTGCCTTTTTATATTCCCTGAATTTTTCAACAACAGGGGTCAAATGCTTAAGCTCACGCATAAGCTTAGTATATTTCTCTTGGTCGGAAACGATATCGGGATTGCAAACAAGCTCGTTTACTTCCTCAAATCTGTTTTCAACCTCTTGCAATTTTTCTATCATATATCTGCCTCGCTTATAATATTAAAAAATCTTTGTTTCTTTTCTTCTCTTGTTTTTTCGTCACAGCTTGAATCAATAAAGGTTATATTTCCCTTATCCTTGCCGTCACTTATTAAATCTTTTTCTTCAAGCACTTTTTTAAGCTGCCTGCTTACGCCGTTTGCACCGTCAAAAAATTCAACGTCACCCAAAGCGCTTTTAATTTCATTTTTTGCAAGCGGATAATGAGTACATCCCAAAACAACATTTTGCGCTTTGCCCTTATATTCGTCAAGCGTTTTATCAAGATAATCGCAAAGCTCTGCCTTTGTGCCGTGCTCAATAATATCCGCAAGACCGACGCAGGCAATAAGCGCCGTTTTGTGGTTATTATATTTATAATAAAGTTTATGAAATTTTTCACTTTCAAGCGTACCCTTAGTTGCCATTACAAGAGTAAAGCCGTCGGGATTATGGTCATACACCATTTTATATGCCGGCTCAATCGCAATTATCGGCAGAGAATATTTTTTTCTAAGATAAGCCGACGCCTTGGCAGAAGCCGTATTGCACGCAATAACTATCGCTTTGCAGCCGTAATTTTTAATAAGAAGCGACACAATTTTATCGCAACGTTCAATAATTTCACCGTCACTTTTGTCGCCGTAGGGGCAATTTGCAGAGTCGCTGAAAAACACATAGTTTTCATTCGGTAAAACGCATAAAGTTTTTATAAGCACAGTGCTTCCGCCTATTCCCGAATCAAGAAAGCCGATAGGGGCGCTATTTTTCATTGCTTTTGACCACCTTTATGCTTTTATCTGCTTTAATTCTCGGAATCATAACCTCTCTGCCGCATCCTGTGCACCTGAGCTTATAGTCAACTCCGAGCCTTGTTATTTCAAATTCCTTTGAGCCGCAAGGGTGCGCCTTTTTCATCACAACAATATCACCGAGCTTGAGTTGCATATTTTTCACCTTACTAATATAAATCAAAGATACCATACTATTAATTATTTAAAACATTATATCACTATCGCCTATTATTTACAACAAAATATTATCATAAAATACTGCTCATTTGAATATAAATATAACTACAAGACTATCGAAAAGAGTGAAACAAATGGAATTTTATCCGGAGGGTTGCAGCAAGAGCCTTGCAAAAACCTTTGAAAGCGTTGAAGAAATAAAAAACGCTATGATGAAAAACGAAATAATCGAGGGCAAGGTATTGCTTTGCGACAGGGAGCATAATTTACATATCGACTTGGGCGCAATAAGAGGCATCATCCAACGAGAAGAGGGTGCGCTCGGAATAGATGACGGAACGGTCAGGGATATTGCGCTCATTTCCAAGGTCGGCAAAAACGTTTGCTTTAACATTATGGGCTTTCAGCGTGACGTTTACGGCAACACGTGCGCCGTGCTTTCAAGAAAAAACGTGCAAAAAAGGTGCAAGGAAGAATTTTTGGATAATTTGACGCTTGGCGATATCATTGACGCAAAAGTCACTCATCTTGAAAAATTCGGCGCTTTTATTGATATCGGCGCAGGAATAAATGCGCTTATACCCATTGATATGCTGTCCGTTTCAAGAATAAGCCACCCAAGGCAGAGGCTTTGCGAGGGGCAAAAAATAAAGGTTGTTTTGCGCAAAAGAGAGGGTGACAAGCTGACGTTTTCGCTAAAGGAGCTTCTCGGCACGTGGGAGGAAAACGCAGAACTTTTCACCCCCGGCGAAACGGTGACGGGAGTTATAAGAAGCATTGAGGATTACGGCGTATTCATTGAGCTTATGCCTAATTTGGCAGGGCTCGCCGAGCTTGAGGACGGCTTGTTTGAGGGGCAAAGCGTAGCGGTTTACATTAAATCGATAATTAAGCAGAAAATGAAAATCAAGCTTATAATTGTTGAGGCTTACGACTATGACGAAAAGGGCAAAGAGCTTGTGTATTTCAATAACGACAGCCATATATCATATTGGCTGTATTCCCCAAAAGACAGCGCAAAGCTGATTGAAACGGATTTTTGTGAAATTTAAAAAATATCGTGAAAGCAGTTATAAATTTATTGTTGATTTATAGCTGCTTTTTCTGTATAATATTTAAGTACAAACGGTTGTATGTGGGTACAGCCGTTTTTATTTTGTATTATTTTGGAGAGGGAATATGTATAAGATAGGATTTGACAATAATAAATATTTGCAAATGCAAAGCGAAAGAATTAAGGAGAGAATAAACGAATTCGGCGGAAAGCTTTATCTTGAATTCGGCGGAAAGCTGTTTGACGATTATCACGCATCAAGAGTTTTGCCCGGTTTTCAGCCTGACAGCAAGCTTCAAATGCTTCTTCAGCTTAAAAAACAGGCGGAAATAGTTATCGTTATCAGCGCTGACGACATTGAGAAAAACAAAATCAGAGGCGACCTCGGAATTACCTATTCAACAGACGTTTTAAGGCTTATTAATGCGTTTGAGGGTATGGGGCTTATGGTAGGAAGCGTTGTGCTTACAAAGTATGTTTCAACCCCGAGAGTCAACGCCTTTGAGCAGAAGCTAAAGCAAAGAGATATTCCTTTTTATCACCACTATCTTATTGACGGATATCCTGCAAATATTTCTAAAATTGTCAGCGATGACGGCTACGGCAAAAACGATTATATCAAGACAAGCCGTTCGCTCGTTGTTATCACCGCACCGGGTCCCGGAAGCGGTAAAATGGCTACCTGCTTATCTCAGCTTTACCACGAAAACAAACGTGGAATTAAAGCAGGATATGCAAAATTTGAAACATTCCCTATTTGGAACATTGCGCTCAAGCACCCTGTAAACATTGCTTATGAGGCGGCGACGGCTGACCTTAACGACGTCAATATGATTGACCCGTGGCACTTGGAGGCTTACGGCGAAACCACAGTAAACTACAACCGTGACGTTGAGATTTTTCCTGTATTAAAGGCAACGTTTGACAAAATTTACGGCAAATGCCCTTACAAGTCGCCTACGGATATGGGCGTTAATATGGCAGGCAACTGTATTTTTGACGACGAGGCGGTTAAAGAAGCGGCTAATCAGGAAATTATACGCAGATTTTTCAATGCAAAATGCAACCAAATCAAGGGCAGAGCAAGCAAAGATGAGATTTACAAGCTTGAGCTTCTTATGAACAATGCCGGTTTATGCGTTGACGACAGAAAATGTGCGCTCGAGGCTACAAGGCTTGAAGAAACAACAGGTGCGCCTGGGAATTGGTAGACGCGCTACTTTGAGGGGGTAGTGACAATTGTGTCGTGGGAGTT
>DAVZKM010000119.1:0-5790 GCA_052272245.1 Eubacterium sp. | reverse complement strand
TATAAGACTGTAAAGGTAACAGTTAAATAAAAATCAATATTTTTTGCAGAGGCGGTTGAAAAACTGCCTCTGTTTTTTTATTTAACTACAAAATAAATATACACACCATAGGTTAAAAGAAGCAGTATTCCTTGCCATCTTTGGAATTTTTGTGTTATTATCGTCGGCAAAACCGCAATGCAAATAACTATAAGGCATATTATCATATCTATTTTTACGCTTGAGGCAGAAACGGCAAGCTCGCCTGTGCCGTTTGCTATTGAAATTAATGAGCAAAGCGGAAGAATTAATGTTAAATCAATAATGTTTGCACCGAGTATATTGCCTGCCGAAAGCGTTCCCGATTTCTTTTTGAGCGCCGACAGCGCCGTTACAAGCTCCGGCAGGGAAGTGCCTATTGCAACTGCAATTATGCTTATCGCCCTTTGCGAAATGTGTAAGTTTTTTGCTATTTGAGTTCCTTGTGATACAAGAAGTCTTGCGCCTATAACTATTCCTATTGCTCCAAAAATGAATAAAACAGTACAAAGCACTTTTTCATTTGATGTGAACATTTTATCGTTTTCATCGTTTTCATCGTTTTTTACTTCATTTTTTATGCTTTTTATGTTTTCAAAAACAAATAATGCAAATACTGTTATTAAAAGCGTAACGCCTAATGCGGATAAAAAATAATATTCTTTTCTTTCGCCTTTAAATTGTAATGTTTGTTTTTTTGTGATAACGCAGCCTATTATTAAAGATATAACTGCTAAAATCATCGAAGTACCTTTAAAGAAAATGTTACGTCTTTTTATTTCAAAGGGCATAAAGGTTATGAAAAGACCTAATATCAGTGCAGTGTTTGCCGTGACAGAGCCTATTGCATTGCCGACTGCCATATCGACGTTTTTGGTTACGGTTGCCTGAACGCTTACTATTATTTCGGGTAGAGTTGTAGCAATTGATACGATTGTTGCGCCGATTATAAAATTGGGAATTTTAAGCATTTTTGCCGCTTGCGTTGCACTGTCTACAAAAATATCTCCGCCCTTGATTATTAAAAGAAGTCCGATAATAAAAAAGGTGTATGTAAAAATATTCGTCATATCTGTCCGCCTTAAAATTTAGTTGTTTTAAATGTTTGTATATGTTATAATATTTCAGTTGATTAATATATGAGGTGATATTATGTCTAAAAACAAAAAATTCACTCCTTTAATATTTATTCCTGTTGCAGTGGCAGTATTCGTGTTAATATTTCTTGCTGTAAGCGGTCATTTGACTAAAACCGAGGATATAAAAAATCCTACTGCCGAAACTTCAATTTCAGTTGTTAATGATGAAACGACTGAGCCTACAAGCGCTAATACCGACGGCAAGGTTACTCTTTGCGCAGTTGGTGATAATCTTATTCACAACACCTTAATTGATGCAGGTAAGCAGGAGGACGGAAGCTACGACTATACTTGCCTTTATAAAAATATTGCTCCCGTTATTCAAAAATATGATATGTCTGTAATTGACCAGGAAACAGTTTTGGGCGGTTCTGAATTTGAATATACGGGTTATCCTGTTTTTAATTCTCCTCAAGAAATCGGTGACGCTGCTATTAAGGCAGGTTTTGATATTTTCAATTGCGCAAATAATCATATTATGGATAAAGGCTCTCAGGGCGTTATGAATGAAATTGATTATTTCAAAAAGCAAAAGGATATTGTTTATCTCGGCATTAACGAGGACGAGCAGAGTTATAACACTGTTAAATATTATGTAAAAAATAATATAACATTTGCGCTTCTTAATTATACTTATGGGACAAATGGAATTGACTTGCCAAGCGATAAACCGTGGCTTGTTAATTTAATGAATAAGGACAAGGTTACTAAGGATATAAAAGAGGCAAGGGAAAACGCCGACGTTGTAATCGTGTTCCCTCATTGGGGAACGGAAAACAGCTTTGGTATATCTGATTATCAAAAAGAATATACCGAGCTTTTCAGTTCTCTCGGAGTTGACCTTGTTATCGGTTGCCACCCTCACGTTATTCAGCCTGTTAAAGAGGTTACAAATGAAAAGGGCCACAAAATGCTTGTCTATTATTCTCTCGGTAATTTCATTTCTCATCAAATTGAAATTGACCAACTTTGCGGCGGTATGGCAAGTGTTGATATTGAAAAGAAAAACGGTAAAATTACAATTGAGGGCAAATTTGTACCGATTGTAACTCATTACAGCAGAACTGACAGCGGCAAATTTACGTTTGACGTCTATAAGCTGAGTGATTATAATGACGAACTTGCCTCCTCGCATTCTCAAAAGGGAGGCACACCGGAATATTATAATAAACTTGTTAAAAAGGTTGTTGATGAAAAATACCTCGATTTATCAAAATAGTCTGTTTTTTGTCATTTTGTATAAAAACTTTTAACATGAATAAGTGCTCACTTAGTAAATTGACAAAATTGCATAAAATCGTTGACAAACGTAAATTTGCTGACTATAATGAAATTGTAGTAAGAACAAAGGCGTTCCGAGTGAATTCGGAGCGCCTGTTTTTTTGCTTTATTTTATTAAAACAAATTCTTGAGAGAGGAGTATTTACTATGAGTAAGTACACAAAGGAAGAAATCCTTAAAAGCGCACAGGAAAACGGCGTAGAATTTATCAGACTTCAGTTTACAGACGTTTTCGGCATTATGAAAAACGTTGCTATCACGAGCTCACAGCTTGAAAAAGCACTTGATAATGAGTGTATGTTCGACGGCTCGTCAATTGACGGTTTCGTAAGAATTAACGAAAGTGATATGTATCTTCATCCTGATTATGATACATGGACAATATTCCCTTGGAGAAAGCACCAGAATGCTCAAACAGCTCGTCTTATTTGCTCTGTTTATTGCGCAGATAATAAGACTCCGTTCCTCGGTGACCCAAGAAACGTTCTTCAGAAGGTTATGAATGAGGCTGCTGAAATGGGTTACAGCTTTAACGTAGGTCCTGAATGTGAATTCTTCCTCTTTAAGCTTGATGAGGACGGTAATCCGACAACTACAACAGGTGATGAGGGCGGTTACTTTGACCTTAACCCAATTGACCATGGCGAAAACTGCCGTCGTGATATTTGCCTTGCTCTTGAGGAAATGGGATATACAATTGAAGCATCTCACCATGAGGTTGCTCAGGGACAGCACGAAATTGATTTCAAGTTTGACGAGGTTATGACAACTGCTGACCGTGTAATGACATTTAAGCACGTTGTTAAAACTTATGCTACAAAGCATGGCCTTCACGCAACATTTATGCCAAAGCCGATTTATGGTATTAACGGCTCAGGTATGCATACTAATATGTCGCTTATGACTAAAAATGCTGATGGCAAAACAGTTAATGCTTTCTATGATCCTGAAAGCGAAGACGGTCTCAGTGAGGTTGCTCATTATTTTATCGGCGGACTTCTTAAGCACGTTAAAGGTATTGCCGCTTATTCAAACCCGACCGTTAATTCATATAAGAGACTTGTACCGGGATATGAAGCTCCTACTTATATCGTTTGGTCAGCATCTAACCGTTCTTGTCTTGTTCGTATTCCTGCCGCAAGAGGTATGGGTACTCGTGTTGAACTTCGTTGTCCTGACCCAACCTGCAATCCTTATCTTGAAATGGCACTTTGCCTTGCAGCCGGTCTTGACGGAATTAAGAACAAAATTGCTCCTGCTCCGGCAGTAGATTATAATGTATTTGACCTTTCAAGTGAAGAACTTGAAGAAAAAGGTATTGATTGTCTTCCCGGCTCACTTGAAGAGGCTGTTAAGGCTTCAGAGGCTGACCCATTTGTTAAGGAAACAGTAGGCGAACACGTATTTAATGCGTACACTGAAGGCAAGAAAGCTGAATGGGACGAATACAGAACTAAGGTTTCACAGTGGGAAATCGACAGATATATGGTTAATTATTAATTCTTACTTAACCCTCTCTTATGGCATTTATGCCGTTTAGCCAAGCCGATATCATTTCGGTGTCGGTTTGGCTTATTTTATCAGCACAATGGGGTGCGACAATGCAATTGCTTTTGTCGCACCCCATTTTTTTATTTCTTTTTATCATTACAAACTATATAATTTGAGGAGGAAGAATAAATGGATATAACATCTATTCTTGAAAAGGTCGACAGCGAAATGTTCGGCATTTGGTTTTTGATTGGTGCGGCTCTCGTTTTCTTTATGCAATGCGGTTTTGCTATGGTTGAAACGGGATTTACCCGTGCAAAAAATGCGGGTAATATTATAATGAAAAATCTTATGGATTTTTGCATCGGTACTCCGATGTTTATATTGCTCGGTTTTGGCCTTATGATGGGTGAAGAGGTTTTAGGCGGCTTTTGCGGTATGCCGACCTTGGGCGTTTTCAATAATTATCAAAGCTTTGATTGGTCAAACTTTGTGTTTAACCTTGTGTTCTGCGCTACAGCGGCAACTATTGTTTCCGGTTCAATGGCAGAGCGTACAAAGTTTTCAAGCTATTGTATTTATTCTGCAGTAATTTCTGCTGTTGTTTATCCAATCGAGGCAGGTTGGATTTGGAATCCAAACGGTTGGCTTGCTAATCTTGGTTTCCATGATTTCGCCGGCTCTTGCGCTATTCATATGGTAGGCGGTATAACTGCATTTATCGGCGCAATTATGGTCGGTCCTCGTATCGGTAAATATGTTGAGGATAAGAAAACGGGCAAAAAGGTAGCAAAGGCAATTCCGGGTCACTCACTTACTCTCGGTGCGCTCGGTGTATTTATCCTTTGGTTTGGATGGTACGGTTTCAACGGTGCAGCTGCAAAAAGCGGACCTCAGCTTGCTTCCATCTTTTTAACAACAACGTGTGCACCTGCTATTGCAACTTGTGTAACTATGATTTTCACTTGGATTAAAAACGGTAAGCCTGACGTTTCAATGTCGCTTAATGCTTCACTTGCAGGTCTTGTTGCAGTAACAGCGGGATGTGATGTTGTTGATGCTCTTGGTTCTTGCCTTATCGGTGCAGTTGCCGGTATTCTTGTAGTTGTTGCTGTTGAATTCATTGATATTAAGCTTAAGGTCGACGACCCTGTAGGTGCTGTAGCAGTTCACTGTGTAAACGGTATGTGGGGCACAATTGCAGTAGGCCTTTTCGCAACAACTTCTGTTCCGGGCAACGATTCGTTTAAAGGCCTTTTCTACGGCGGTGGTTTCTCACTTCTCGGTAAGCAACTTTTAGGTCTTATTTGTGTTGCAGCTTGGACAATTGTTACAATGACAATAGTATTCCTTATTATTAAGAAAACTAACGGACTGCGTGTATCTGAGGATGAAGAAATCAAAGGCCTTGACGCTACGGAACATAATCTTCCGTCAGCTTATGCAGATTTTATGCCGGCTATGGCATTTGCTACATCGTCATCAATTAAAGCTTCTGCTCCTAAGTCAAGTGTTCCGGCTTCGCCTCTTGCACCTGTTGAAAAGGCAGTTGAGGTTGAAACTTATACTACTAAAAAATCACCTGAGCTTTCAAAGGTAGTTATGATATTTAATCCTGCCAAGTTTGAAGATGTCAAAACTGCTATGAATTCGATAGGTGTCACCGGAATGACTGTAACAAATGTAATGGGTTGCGGCACTCAAAAGGGTCATATCAGAAAATACCGTGGTATTGAAATTGAAGAAATGAATCTCAATCCAAAAATGAAGCTTGAAATGGTTGTTTCGGCAGTGCCTGTTGAAAAGGTTGTTGAAACTGCAAGAGACGTTCTTTATACGGGCAATATCGGCGACGGTAAAA
>DAVZKM010000118.1:0-5796 GCA_052272245.1 Eubacterium sp. | reverse complement strand
AACGTGCGCGTCTGCCGATTCCGCCACTCTCGCGTCAACAGTTAGCATTATATCAGAACGATATATATTTGTCAACACTTTTTTGCAATTTAAAAAAGTTTTGATATGTATTTAGGTTCATCAATTATTGCCGATGGTGACTGAGCCAGTAATGATTCAAAACTTCTGTAGCCCCACGAGCAAGCGATTGCTTCAATACCTGCATTTTTTGCTGTTTTTACGTCAACGTCGCTGTCGCCAAAAAAGATGGCTTCATTCGATTTGCAATTAAGTGCTTTAAGCGTTGCTTTAGTTGTTGTCGGGTCAGGTTTTCGTGGTATGCCATCCTTAGCACCTGTAATTAAATCAAAATAGTCTTTGCCGAAAAGCGACTCAATCATTTTTATAGCGCTTTGGTGTGGCTTGTTTGTCACAACGGCGATTTTAATACCCTTTAGCTTTAGTATATCAAGCTGTTCCTTTATGCCATCATAGATATGTGCGTGGTCAAGAAGTATCTCTTGATATTTTATCTTGAACATTTTATAAGCATTTTCAAGTTCATTAGGGGAAAGGGTATGCTCAAATGCTCTTTCGATAAGCTTTTTGGCACCGTTTCCAACGAACATTCTGTAATCTGACGTCGTCCATTTTTTATCTTTTCCATACTTCTCAAGAACATAGTCTGTCGCATTGCCCAAATCGTCAATTGTGTTTACCAAAGTTCCGTCTAAATCAAAAATTGCACATTTAATCATATAAATCACTCAAATCCTGTTCTTTCTTCTTTTTTGAATTATTTATAATTTTAATTGTAATTACAATAATTACCACAGCGCCTAAAACGGCACACTGTGAATATATTTTTCTGTCCTGCACCTTGCTGTCGGTTGAAAGCTGCCCGCTTTTGACTTCTGTCCACAGTCTGTTTTCAAGCTCGTTTGTGTTTTGCGGTAAATTTTTAAAATACTGTACTTTTTTTACATTAGAATATACAGCCGGATTACCGTAAAGAGAACTTTCTTTGTTTTGTTCTACCGTGTAATTTGCGCTTCTGTAGTAAATATATTCGCTGTTTGCAAGTGCAACCTCAGGCTCTTGCATAAAGTTTATGAATGCTTCTCCTCCCGCTTTGTTTTTAGAACATTTCGGAATGCAAAATGCGTCATAAAAAGCATTTACACCTTCTTCGGGAATGCAATATCCCAAGTCACTGTTGTTTTCGTTCATTAATACGTAGTCTCCGGCATAATATGTCGCAAATGCATATTCGCCGCTTTCCATAAGGTTGAAAACTTCGTCCATAACATAAACAGGATTAACCTTGTCTTTTTGTTCAGCCAAAAGTTCTGCCGCTTTTATCCAATCCTGCTCGTTGGTTGAATTAAAATCAATGCCAAGCCTTGCCTGTGCAATTGCAAATGCATCACGAGGGTTATTGAACATTAGAATTTTGCCGTTGTATTGTTCATCCCATAGGACGTCCCAACTCTTAGGAGGTTCATTAACGAGCTTTTTGTTATAAATCAAAATTGTTGTTCCGACATTGTAGCAAACGCTGTATTTTTGGTCGGGGTCATAAAAAAGTTTTTGAAACTTTTTATCAACATATTTCATATTAGGAATGTTCTTATAGTCAAGCTCAAGGAGCATATTCTCATCTATGAGTTTGTCAATCATATAGTCGCTTGGAACGATAACGTCATATGAAACTCCGCCGCCGGTAAGCTTTGAATACATATTTTCGTTTGACTCATAGTTTGTATAATTGACTTTGCAGCCTGTCAGATTTTCAAATTCCTTAACAACATTCATCGAACCTTCGCTTCCGTCAGAAATATATTCGCCCCAATTGTATACATTTACTGTGGTGCCCTGAAGCCCTAAGCTTTTGTAATATTCAATTGTTTTTTTGTCGAAGTAATTATTATCTGCATATGCCGAAATGGGGAATGCACAAAAAACTAAAATAAGCGATAAAATAATTGTAAATGTTTTTTTCATTTTGCCTCACGCTTACCCTTTTTTTCTGCCTTGCTTTGTGCTATATTCATTAAAATAAGAAGAACAAGGATTGATATGAACATAAGAGTGGAAAGTGCATACATATCAGGTTTAACCCTCTTTTTAGTCATTGAAAAGATATAAATGGGCAGAGTTTGAAAGCTTGGACCGTTTGTAAAGTAACTAATAATGAAATCATCAAGTGAAAGAGTAAAGCTCATAACACAGCCTGTGATAATTCCACTTAAAATTTCCGGAATAACTACTTTAAAAAATGCTTTTATCGGCTTACATCCAAGGTCAAGAGCCGCTTCATAAACACGCATATCAAATTGTTTTAACTTAGGTATAACATTTAAAATTACATAAGGAAGCGCAAATGTTACATGAGCAATCAGAAGCGTCCAAAAGCCCAAAATATTGCTTTTGTTTACGAGAGAGCCTGCAAAAACAAATAAAAGCATCATTGCAATACCGGTTACAATTTCGGGATTCATCATAGGAATATTTGTTGTTGTCATCATAGCACTTTTATAAAGCTTTGATTTTGAATTGAACAATCCGACTGCCGCAAGCACACCCAAAACGGTAGAAACAAGCGCTGTGGATATGGCAAGTAAAACCGTATTTTTTAATGCCTGCACAGCGACCGTGTCTTTAAACATCTCGCTGTACCAATGTGTTGAAAAGCCGGAAAAAATATATGTGCTTGATGTTGAATTTAATGAAAAAAGCATCATAACTGCGATTGGCGCATACAAAAATAAAAAAATAAGCGCAACATAAAGTTTCGATATAAAAGGTGTTTTCTTTTTCATATGATTACACCTCCGTCACCGTTTTCATCAGCACCAAAGTAATTCATAACACCAAGGCAAATGAAAATTAATATCATTAATACAAACGAAAGCGCTGCGCCTAAATTGTAGTTATTTGCGCTTTGAAATTGAGTTTCAATAACATCGCCTATAAGAACAACCTGTCCGCCGCCAAGCTTTTGAGTGATATAAAATGTTGAAACGCAAGGCACAAATACCATAGTTATTCCGCTTAAAATGCCGGGTTTTGAAAGGGGAATTATTACGTTTTTAATAACATCAAATTTGTTTGAGCCTAAGTCTTGGGCTGCTTCAACGAGCGAATTGTCAAGCTTTGTTAATACGGAAAAAATAGGCAAAATCATATATGGCAAAAAGTTATAAACCATTCCGAGTATAACTGCCGCCCCGTTATTAATAAGCTTTAACTGCTTCAAGCCGAGAACATTTAAAATTGTGTTGATTACACCTGAATCACCCAATATTGTCATCCAACTGTAAGTTCTGATAAGAAAATTCATCCACATAGGAAGCATAACAAGAAGAACAACTAAATTTTTATATTTTTGCGGAGCCTTTGAAAAAATATATGCGAACGGAAATCCTAAAACCAAGCATATAGAAGTTGCCGCAACACCATATAAGACAGAAAGCAAAATCGTAGTGATATATGTCGGAATTTGTTCTACACTCGCAAGTGAAAAGGCGCCGCTTTTATCGGTAAGCGCATAGTATGCGACCATAAGCAAGGGGGCAATTATAAATAGGATTGACCAAACAAGATATGGCTTGTCTGCAAGAGAGGAAAGCTTATTCTTCTTCATTTTCTTCCTCCCAATTGTATGATACATCGCTGATATGGTCCATTTCGTCTGAAAAATATGAATAGTCGCCAAATTCTCCGCTGTATTCACTTCTATTCATAATGTGAATAGCGTCAGGTTCAATATACATTCCTATTTCCTCGCCGACTTTGTGATGCTCAATAGTTTGTATCATCCAAATGAAGCCACCCACGTCAACAAGTATTTCAAAATGAACGCCTTTGAATGTGACGCTTGTAATTTTACCGGGGAGAGAAGCTTTGCTGCCTTTTTTTACAATCTTAATATCTTCGGGCCTTACTACCGCTTCAACAAATGCATTTTCACCAAAACCGCTGTCAAGACATTCAAACGTAACGCCGCCAAACGATACAAGATAATCCTTTATCATTATTGCATCAACAATGTTAGATTCTCCTATAAAATCTGCAACGAATGCATTTACAGGTTCGTTATAAATATCTTCAGGCGTTCCTATTTGTTGAATTTTGCCCTTGTCCATAACAACGACCGTGTCAGACATAGAAAGAGCTTCCTCTTGGTCGTGAGTTACATAAATAAAAGTAATTCCAAGCCTTTTTTGAATTGCCTTAAGCTCAGTTTGCATATCTTTTCTCAGCTTCAAGTCGAGCGCACCGAGCGGCTCGTCAAGCAAAAGCACGTGCGGTGAATTTGCGAGCGCTCTTGCAATCGCTACCCTCTGTTGCTGACCGCCTGAAAGCGAGTCAATGCCTCTCTTTTCAAAGCCTTTAAGGTTTACAAGTTCTAACATTTCGGCAACGGTTTTTCTTATTTCGTTTTTGGGCTTTTTTTGAAGCTTTAAGCCAAAGGCAATGTTCTCATATACGTTTAAATGAGAAAAAAGAGCATAACGTTGAAAAATGGTGTTCACCTTTCTTTTGTGCGGCGGAACATCATTAATTCTTTTTCCTTCAAAAATAATATCGCCGCCGTCAGGCTCAATAAAACCTGCAATGCAACGAAGAGTGGTTGTTTTTCCGCAACCTGAAGGACCAAGCAACGTTATAAACTCTTTTTTGTTTATATAGAGATTCAATTTATCCAATACTATATTTTCACCGTATTTTACAGTGATATCTTTAAGGTCTATTATCTTTTCCAATATGCACATCCTCATTTGCTAACCCGATTTAGCGCTTTTAAAAACGCCATACGATTAATATATATAATTGGTAGAAAAAAGTCAATATATTTTTTTTATTATTTCTTCGCCTTTTTGCGCTTTTTCGATTGCCAAGCAAACCTTGTCAAAATCGCAAACCATACTCTTAGGCTTTTTTTCATAATTATCCATTCCAAATGGCACAAAATAATAGTCTTTATAATTTAAAAGTGCGCCTATATTTTTTGCCGCTGCGCCGAGTGCGTCGTTGGTTGAAACGCCTAATACAACGGGATTGTTGTTTCTTAAATGACTTTTTACAGCCATAGTAACGGTTGTATCTACTATACCGTTTGCAAGCTTCGCAAGAGTGTTCGATGTGCAGGGAACAACTGCAAGGACATCAAACATTTTTTTCGGTCCTATCGGTTCTGCTTTTTCTATCGTGTGAATAATGCTGTTTCCCGTAATTTCAATAAGCTTGTTTTGTATATCAATCGCCTTTCCGAAGCGTGTATCTTTATTATATGCATTTTCGCTCATAATAGGAGTAACTTCGTGTCCTTTGTTTACGAGTTCTTCAACAACCTTTATTGCTTTGTCAAATGTACAAAATGAGCCTGTCAGGCAATATCCGATTTTCAATTCTTTCCCTCCTTAATCATTTTGTCTATTGTTTCACCTATTAAATATCCGGCGCTGATTTTACTGTATCTTGACGGAAGCTTTGAGCCGTCAATTATATCAATACTTTTGACTTTCGCATAGTGCTTATCAATTCCGCCAGGGAATGACGCAAGTTCTATATATTTAATATCGTTTTTAAATGTATCAATTTCTTTTTTCGTGAAATATATTGCAGGAACCGTATTGAAAATTATATCGTAATTTTGACATTGTAAAGCGCTAAAATCAATCACATTGTCGGCAATTGTTTTTGCTTGTGCTTTGTCAATATCGTTTCTTGCGCAAATTGTTATCTTGCCACCCATCGCCTTTAATACATTGCAAAGTGATTTTCGGGCAGAAATGGGAGGAGGGGTTTTAC
>DAVZKM010000117.1:0-5803 GCA_052272245.1 Eubacterium sp. | reverse complement strand
TTGTTCCCTTTATCTGCCGCAGGCAGCGGTCACAAACGAGCCAGTTCTCAAAGAGGTAATCTGTTTATCCAAAACGCTCCTGTTATCAGGGGCGTTTTTTGTTTTCATCAGGTTTATATAAAAAGTTACTTTAAACGATATGAAGTTTGCGACGACGTCGTGCACCTCGCAGGGCGGTGCCCTAAAAATTTTTCGTACCATAAATGATACTCAAATTTTTAGACCGCAACTAAGCTCTTGTTGTTCCCTTTATCTGCCGCAGGCAGCGGTCACAAACGAGCCAGTTCTCAAAGAGATAATCTGTTTATTCAAAACGCTCCTGTTATCAGGGGCGTTTTTTGCAATCATATCTCTATTATGGTATGATTGAGTTATAAAATATCGAGGACATTTTTGCCTAAATACAGACATCTGCCTTAACGTTAATTTTTATTTCGCCATAGGTTTAACCTTATAGTGAATATAGGATAAAATCTTCTTGTATTCCTACTAAAAAGGTAGTATAATGTGACTTATAAATTCAGACGTATAAAAACAGGTGAAAAAATGAAAATAATTGATATAATTAACAGCAAAAAGGTTACTGTTTCATTTGAGGTTTTTCCTCCGAAGCAGTGGGACAAAATTGCAAATACAAAGAAAATCGTTGAGGAAATGGTTGGGGACAAGCCATCGTTTATGAGTGTTACCTATGGTGCGGCAGGAACTACAAGCGGCTTTACAACAGAGATTGCAAATGCGATTAAAGAAGGCGGAGTTGAGCCCCTTTCTCACCTTACCTGCCTTACTTCTACCAAGGAAAAAATCGACAGCGTTTTGGATGAGTTGGAGGCAAACGGTATTGAAAATGTGCTTGCTTTAAGAGGAGATATTCCTAAAAATTTTGAAATGGGAGAAAATCAATATTTTCATCACGCTTTCGAGCTTGTGAATGAAATTAAGGCAAGGGGAAAGTTTTGCGTAGGTGCGGCGTGCTATCCGGAAACTCATCCCGAGTCTGATAACAGGGTTGAGGATATCGCAAGGCTTAAGGAAAAGGTTGACTGCGGCGTCGATTTTATCACAACTCAAATGTTTTTTGATAATGATAAATTTTATAATTTCCGTGAAATGTGCGCAATAAAAGAGATTAACGTGCCGATTATAGCAGGTATTATGCCGATTACAAACGCTAATCAAATTAAGAGAAGCTTGGAGCTTTCAAATGCTTCTCTTCCCGCTAAGTTTAATAAGATTATGGAGCGCTTCGGCGAAAATCCTGACGCTATGAAGCAGGCAGGTATTGTTTATGCAACAGAGCAAATAATAGACTTGATGGCAAATGGGGTAAATAATATTCATATTTATACTATGAATAAGCCTGACGTTGCGCATCAAATTATGGAAGGACTTTCGGCAATTATAAATGAATAGAACAGAAATACTCCACTATTTGCGTACTAATTCAAAGGTAGACGACAAAAGGCTTCTTGACCTTATTGACGATTGTTGCAACGAGGTCAATAAATGCGTAAGGCCTAAAACCATTCATCGTATTTTTGATTGCACGGTAAATGATGACGAGGTTATTGTTGAAAATCAGGTTTTTAAAAGTAAGCGCCTTGCGGATAATATGAAGGGCTGTAAAAGAGTTTGCATTTTCGGCGCAACTCTCGGTACTGAATGTGACAGGCTTTTGAGAACGTATGCCTCAACCGATATAACAAGGGCGACTGTGCTTCAAGCGTGCCTTGCATCTAAGATTGAAGAGGTTTGTGACGGGATTGAGGATGAATTAAAAAAGCAGGGAATGACTCTTCGCAGACGATATTCTCCCGGCTATTTTGACCTTGATATAAAGGAAAATAAAAAATTATTTGAATTAATGGATATAACAAAGCGTATCGGGCTTATGATTACGGGTACCTGCCAAATGGTTCCTTCAAAGTCCGTTACGGCATTTATAGGTATTGAAAATGATTAGATTTTTTGACGGCGGTATGGGCAGTATGCTCAATCTTGCGGCAGGTGAATTGCCTGAAAAACTTAATATCAGCGAGCCTGAAAGGGTTTTTGCTGTTCATAAAGGATATGCAGATGCAGGCGCTCAATTTATTACGGCTAACACTTTTGGCGCTAACTCGCTTAAATATGATAATGTAGATGAGCTTGTAAAGGCCGGTGTTGCACTTGCTAAAAAAGCAGGTAAGTATGTTGCGCTCGATATCGGTCCAACCGGTAAGCTTTTGAAGCCTATGGGCGATCTTGAATTTGAAAGAGCGGTTGAGCTTTTTGCAGAGGTTGTAAGAGCGGGCAAGGACGGTTCTGATGTTGCAATTATTGAAACTATGAGCGATATGTATGAGCTTAAGGCGGCTGTAATCGCTGTTAAGGAAAATTCGGATTTGCCGGTTATCACGTCGATGATTTTTGATGAATCGGGCAGGCTTCTTACGGGCGGCGACGTTAAAAGTGCCGTTGCTATGCTTGAGGGACTTAGAGTTGACGCTATCGGCTTTAACTGCGGCTTAGGCCCTAAGCAGATGATTCCTCTTGTTAAGGAGCTTAGAGAGTGCACTTCGCTTCCTATTCTTGTTATGCCAAATGCAGGGCTTCCCGAATCTGTTGACGGCAAGACTGTTTATAACGTTTCTCCTGAAGAATTTGCGCAGGATATGAGAGAAATTGCTAAGCTTGGAGTATCGATTTTGGGCGGATGCTGCGGTACAACTCCAAAGCATATTGCCAAAATGATTGAACTTTGCAAGGATATTCCCGATAACGTTCCCGAAAAGAAAAACGATACGGTTATTTGCTCTTATTCAAGCGCCGTTACTATCGGTGAAAAGCCTGTGGTTATCGGCGAAAGAATTAACCCAACGGGTAAAAAGCTTTTTAAGGAAGCACTTAGAAACAATAATATTGACTATATAATTAAAGAGGGTATGGCTCAGCAGGAAAAGGGCGCCCATATCCTTGATGTAAATGTCGGCTTGCCTGAAATTGACGAGGTGCAGATGCTTCAGGACGCTGTGTTTAATCTTCAAAGCGTTCTTTCTCTTCCGCTTCAGCTTGATTCAAGCAACACTCAAGCACTTGAAAAGGCAATGCGTATGTATAACGGCAAGGCGATGATTAATTCTGTAAACGGCAAGCAGTCGTCAATGAGTGAGGTTTTTCCGCTTATTCAAAAATACGGCGGTGTTGTTGTTTGCCTTTGCCTTGATGAGGGCGGTATTCCGGAAACGGCGCAGGGCAGAATTGATATCGCAAAGAAAATTATTAAAACAGCCGAAAGCTATGGAATAGATAAAAAAGACCTTGTAGTTGATGCTCTTGTAATGACAATTTCAACTAACAAGGATAATGCGAAAGAAACGCTTAAAGCGGTTGATTATATCCGCCATGAGCTTGGCGTCAAAACGGTTTTGGGTGTGTCAAATATCAGCTTCGGTTTGCCGAAAAGAGAGGCTGTTAATACCGCTTTCTTTACTCTTGCTCTTAAGGCAGGCTTGTCGGCAGGCATTATAAATCCCTTGAGTGAAAGTATGATGAATGCCTATTATTCCTATAATGCCCTTGAGGGATTTGACGATAACTGTACGCAGTATATCGAGTCAGTTACCGCTTCTGCCAATACTGCAACTGCAGCAGGTGTGACCGATTTAAAAACAGCTATCATCAAGGGGATGAAAGAGGACGCCGGTGCTTGCGCTAAAGAGCTTTTAAAGGATACTCCGGCACTTGACGTTATTAATGATTATATTATCCCTGCGCTTGACGTTGTCGGCGACGGATTTGAAAAAAACAAAGTGTTCCTCCCTCAGCTTCTTATGAGTGCTGATTCTGCAAAGGCGGCATTTGACGTTATTAAAGAGCATTTAATTTTGGCAGGCGAGCAGAAAAAGAGCGAGCATAAGGTTGTAATTGCTACCGTTGAGGGCGATATACACGATATTGGCAAAAATATTGTTAAGGTTCTTATGTCAAATTACGGCTTTGATATTATAGATTTGGGCAAGGACGTTAAGTGCGAAAGAGTGCTTGAAGAGGTTAAAAAGCAGGACGTTAAGCTTGTCGGTCTTTCAGCCTTGATGACTACAACCGTTCCTAATATGGAAAAAACGATTAAGCTTATCCACGATAATACTGACGCTAAGGTGTTTGTCGGCGGAGCCGTGCTTACAAAATCGTATGCAAAAATGATTAATGCTGATTGGTACGCTAAGGACGCAATGGAAAGCGTCAGAATAGCTAAGGAATTTTTCGGAGGTGAGAAGTAATGATGGTTTCTACCAAGGGCAGATATGCTCTCAGAATTATGGCTGACCTTGCCGAAAATCAAGAGGGGGGTCCCGTATCGCTTAAGGATATTGCCGAACGTGAAAATATCGGTATTAAATATCTTGAAATCATTGTTTCATCTCTTAATAAAAACGGACTTTTAAAGAGCGTTCGTGGCAAAAACGGCGGTTATATGCTCAACCGTGAGCCAAAGGAATATACAATTGCCTCAATTCTCAATGCTGCAGAGGGCAGCCTCGCTCCCGTTGCGTGCGTGAGTGACGGTGACTGCGAAAATGCACCAAGCTGTAAAACCTACGTTCTTTGGAAAGAGCTTGATGATGTGATTGAAGATTTTCTTTCATCTAAAACATTGGCTGATATATTGTGAATAAATGTGTCTATAAAAGATAAGGACAACGGATATCGCTTCCGTTGTCCTTATCTTTTATCTGTTCTGCCGAGAATATAATCTATGCTTGTATTGTAAAAATCTGCAAGCTTAATCAGAATTTCCGGTGGAATTGTTCGTTCGCCGCTTTCATAATATGCATATGTTCGTTGTGGCAAATTTAATTTTTCACCGATTTGAGATTGGGTTAAATCACTGTCTTCTCTCAAATCTTTTATGCGTTGATACTTCATTTTAATCACCATAATTATTATATGGCAGAACAATATGTTCTATTGACTGATAGAACATATTGTTCTATAATTAAGATGAAAGTTGTATATAGGGAAGTGCTTTATGTGAAAGATAACGTGTTTAAAATTAAAATTGACGGCGTACAAATGGAAGTAAACGATAAATATATTTTTATAAATAGTGCAATAAAGATTATGTTAAACCAAATAAGCGAAGTTATGATAAACGAACCTGACTGGCTTGGTGTTGGGAGTTTTGAGTTAAAACTTGTAAAAACAGAACTTGATTTTAAGTATATTTATTATTTTAAAGGTAAAGAAGAATTTGAAGCAGTATTAAAATTGAAAGAATGCATAGAATGTTCATAAAAAACAACGGTGCAGCGGAATATATCTCCACTACACCGTTTATTAGTTATTGATATTTATTAATCAGGGTAGCCGTTGGGGTTTTGGCTTTGCCATCTCCAGCTATCCTCACACATTTCGTCAAGTCCTCTTTCAGCCTTCCAGCCAAGCTCTTTGAGTGCCTTGGTCGGGTCTGAATAGCAGGTAGCAATATCGCCGTCACGACGAGATCCGATAACGTAAGGAATTTTCTTGCCTGAAGCCTTTTCAAATGATTTAACAACGTCAAGAACAGAGTAGCCGATACCTGTGCCGAGGTTGTAGATAAAGAGCCCATCCTCACCCTCAACCTTTTCAACAGCCTTGATATGACCGAGTGCGAGGTCAACAACGTGGATATAGTCACGAACACCTGTTCCGTCAGGAGTATCGTAATCGTTGCCGAATACATTAAGGTGGTCAAGCTTTCCGATAGCAACCTGAGTGATATATGGCATAAGGTTGTTTGGAATACCGTTAGGGTCTTCACCCATTGTGCCGCTCTTGT
>DAVZKM010000116.1:0-5808 GCA_052272245.1 Eubacterium sp. | reverse complement strand
ATTAAGTCACGTACCCCCTGCTCTCCCAAGCGGTTTAGCCATTTCTTTATATTTTTCTTTTTTGTTCCTATATGGATATCGTGGATAGGGATAATAAGCATTATCCTATCGTAAAGTTCATTTGAAATTTTAAAGCGTTTTAAAATCGGTGCGGCAAGGTCTGTGCTGATTTTTTGATGCCCCTTGAAGTGGTCAACTCCGTTATCGTCGGTAGTTTTTGCAAGCGGCTTACCGATATCGTGAAGAAGCATAGTAAGCCTGAGCGAAAGCACACTCGGCGACTGCTCAACTGTTTTTGCAGTATGAGTATAGACGTCATAAATATGCCAAACGGTATTCTGCTCGCAGGTAAAAATCGGCACAAGTTCAGGAATTATCACGCCCAAAATTTCTTTATATTGAAGCAAAACGTCAAACACATTATCGCCCAAAAGAAGCTTTGAAAGTTCGGCAAAAATTCTTTCGGCTGATACATTTTTTAAAAGCTCTTTATTTCTAAACAATGCGACTTTGGTATTTTCCTCAATTTCAAAGCCGAGAGTTGAGGAAAAGCGAATGGCACGCATAATACGAAGTGCGTCCTCTTTAAACCTTTTATCGGGGTCGCCTACAGCCTTGATTATTTTATTTTCTATGTCATCTCTGCCGCCAAAAAGGTCAACAATTTCATTTTTATTAGGATTAAACGCTATCGCATTAACAGTAAAATCACGGCGGGATAAATCCTTGTCAATATTACTTACAAAGCTGACGTTTTCAGGGTGGCGATTATCGATATATTTACCGTCGGTTCGATAAGTGGTGATTTCAAAATTATCGTTGCCAAAAACAGCGGTAACCGTGCCATGCTTAAGTCCCGTTTCAATATATCTTATTTTATTTTCAGTTAAAATTTTTTCAAGTTCATTTGGTTTGGCAGAAGTAGTTATATCAATATCGTTGCAGTTTCTTTGCATAAAAAAGTCCCTGACGCAGCCGCCAACCTGATAAGCCTCAAAACCTGCATTTTCGATTGTTTCAATCAAGTAATTTGCTTTTTCAAAAATTGTCATATTACACCCAAATAAAAAAATTATATAAATATTTTAGCACAAATAAAGCAATAATACAATTATGAAAAATTTTTACACTTATTTAATCGTTGCGCTGACAGGCGGTGTGGGATATTGTCTGATAGAAATTTTATACAGAGGCAGAACTCACTACTCAATGTTTTTCGCCGGAGCAATAGTATTATCGTCATTTTATTATATAAATCAAAAATTCGAGATGAATTTTTGGCTCAAATGCTTAGTCGGAATGTTGATTATAACAGGAGTTGAACTGCTGTTTGGATTAATATTTAATATCATACTAAAGGAGCACGTTTGGGATTATTCAGGTGTTGCGTTAAACTTTTTAGGTCAGGTCTGCGTACCATTTTCACTTTTATGGTTTGGCATTTCGGGTATAGCTTTTAAGGTTATAGATTTGGTGCAAAGCAATATAAAGGTGTAAAAATGCAATGATAAAAAACAGGCACAGCCGAATTAACGGTTGTGCCTGTCATTTTAAAGGTAAATTGTAAGGTTAAATTACTTGAGTTCAACCTTTGCGCCAGCCTCTTCAAGCTTAGCCTTGAGTGCTTCAGCGTCAGCAGTCGGAACTGCTTCCTTAACAGCCTTAGGAGCGTTATCAACGATTTCCTTAGCTTCCTTAAGGCCAAGACCTGTTGCTTCACGAACAGCCTTGATAACCTGAATCTTGTTTGCGCCTACTTCTGCAAGTACTACGTCAAACTCTGTCTTTTCTTCAGCTGCTGCTGCGCCACCCTCTGCAGGTGCTGCTACTGCTACTGCTGCTGCAGCGCTTACGCCGAATTCTTCTTCTACTGCTGATACGAGCTCTGAAAGCTCAAGAACTGTAAGAGTTTTAAGCTCTTCAACAATTGCTGTAACTTTTTCTGATGCCATTTTATTTTCCTCCGATTAAAGATTAATTTTAATTAAAATAGTTTTGATTTAATTATTCAGCTGTTTCTTCAGCCGGTGCTTCTGCTTCTTGGGCAGGTGCATCTTCCTTAGCTGCAGGCTCACAAGCCTCAACGCCGCCCTTATCAACAATAGCCTGTACTCCACGAGCAAAAGCTGCGATAGGTGCATTGAATACGCTGCAAACTGTAGCAAGGAGAACTTCTCTTGATGGAAGCTTAGCAAGAGCCATAAGCTTATCCATAGAGATTACTTCGCCGTCAAGATAACCGCTCTTAAGTGAGAAGTTGTCGTGTGAATCAGCGAACTTTTGAAGAATACGTGCTGATGCTACATAATCATCAGCCGATGTTGCGATTGCTGTAGTACCTTCGAGAACATCTTCGAGACCTGCAAGACCTGCATCCTCAACTGCTCTGCCGAGGATTGTATTCTTAACTACTGTGTAATCAACACCTGCTTCACGAAGCTCTTTACGAAGCTTTGTGTCGTCTTCTACGTTGATACCCTTGTAGTCAACTACAACGCCGGCACAAGAATTTTTAATTCTCTCTGAAAGGTCAGCAACCATTTGCTTTTTTCTTTCAAGAACTGCTGTACTTGGCATTTAATTTACCTCCATTAATATTTGCCGTAATAAATACGGACTTGAAGGCTGTTTAGCTATAACAAAAAGTGCACTCCGAGAACCTCGGAATGCACTTAAAACATCAAAATAACGCAATGCTACTTGAATGTCCATTCCTCGGCAGGCGAAAACTTACGCCGTATCGGCACCTGCTGTCTTTGGCTGAACAGCTATTGTATTTTAACACAAGGATTACTCCTTGTCAATACCTAAAATTACTCAGCACTTGCAACTGTGCCAACTTTGCTTGGGTTAATCTTAACACCGGGACCCATTGTTGAAGCAACAGCTACTGACTTAATATACTGACCCTTTGATGAAGCTGGCTTAGCCTTGATGATAGCGTCAAGAAGAGCATTGAAGTTTTCAAGAAGCTTATCAGTACCGAATGAAGCCTTACCGATTGGGCAGTGAATAATATTTGTTTTATCAAGACGGTATTCAATCTTACCTGCCTTAGCGTCCTGAACAGCCTTAGCTACGTCCATAGTAACTGTGCCTGCCTTAGGTGACGGCATAAGACCACGAGGACCGAGAACCTTACCTAAACGACCAACGAAGCCCATCATATCAGGTGATGCGATAGCAACGTCGAAATCCATCCAGCCGCCCTGAATTTTCTGAACAAGGTCAGCGTCGCCTACTACATCAGCGCCTGCTTCTGCAGCAGCCTTAGCGAGGTCGCCCTTAGCGAAAACAGCAACCTTAACGTCCTTACCTGTACCGTTAGGAAGAATAACAGCGCCACGAACCTGTTGGTCAGCATGACGTGAGTCAACACCTAAACGAATATGAGCTTCAACAGTTTCGTCAAACTTAGCTGTAGCTGTCTTTACTGCGAGGTCAAGAGCCTCTTTTGAATCATATAAATTTGAACGGTCAATAAGCTTTGCACCGTCTGTATATTTCTTTCCGTGTTTCATAATTAAATTACCTCCAGTGGTTAAATCGGATACTTCCTCCCACAAGGGAATTAGTCTTCTACTACTATACCCATGCTGCGTGCAGTGCCTGCAATCATTGACATTGCTGCTTCAAGATTTGCTGCGTTAAGGTCAGGCATCTTTGTTTCAGCAATTTTCTGTACGTCAGCCTTTGAGATGGTTGCTACCTTGTTCTTGTTAGGAACACCGGAAGCCTTATCAATACCGCAAGCTTTCTTAATAAGAACAGCTGCAGGCGGTGTCTTTGTTACAAATGTAAATGAACGGTCTTCATATACTGTGATTACTACAGGGATGATAAGACCTGCGTCATTCTTAGTTCTTTCATTGAATTCCTTTGTGAATGACATAATGTTTACGCCGTGCTGACCGAGAGCCGGACCAACAGGTGGTGCCGGAGTAGCTTTGCCGGCAGGAATTTGAAGTTTAATTAAACCTACTACCTTCTGTGCCATAATTAATTTCCTCCTAATATTGTGGTAAATGGCGAAGCCTTTTGCTTCTCCCACCATCGCTTAAACGCCACAGTGCAATTAAACGATGATAATAAGCAGATATACTGCGAATTACTGAATTAAATAATGATTAGTCTTCCTGAACTTTTTCAAGCTGGTCAAGTTCAAATTCAACCTGATTTTCTCTGCCGAACATTGAAACTGTAACCTTAACGCTATTGTTATCAACGTCAATCTCGTCAACAGTACCTGAGAAGCCCTCAAGAGGACCGTCAACAACATTAACAAGGTCTCCTACTTCGTAGTTAACCTTAACGCTGACTCTTTCAAGTGCGTTATTTCTTACTTCTTCGTCTGTAAGCGGCTGAGGTTCACCCTCAGGACCTACAAAGCCCGTGCAGCCTCTTGTGTTACGAACAACATACCAGCTGTCATCAGTCATAATCATTTTAACGAAGACATAGCCCGGCATCAACTTTCTTTGATACTCTTTTTCTGTGCCGTCGCTTTTAAGTTCTTTTACTGTTTCGGTTGGAATAGCAACCTCAAAAATTAAGTCGTGAAGGTTACGATTTTCAACAACAGTTAAAATGTTGCTTGCAACTTTATTTTCATATCCTGAAAAAGTATGTGCAACATACCATTTTGGTTCTTCCATCAATAAGCCTCCCGAATAATTATTTAAGCATTAAGTACAAAGTAATTATTCAGCAGCTTTTGTTGTTTTGGCTGTTGTTGCAGCCTTATCAAGAGCAGCAGCTGTTGTACTTTCACCCTGCTGTGAAGCCGATGTAGTAGTTGTAGTTTCGGCAAGGTTCTTGATACCCTTCATTCCAAGAGAAAGAAGCGAGTCAACACCGTAAATAGCCAAACCTGCAATAATAACTACAATAAGAACAACAATGGTGTTTTTAAGGACGTCCTTTGCAGGTGCCCAAACAACCTTTTTGCCCTCTGCCTTAACACTTTTGAAGAATGACGCAATGGATTTAAAAGGATTTTTCTTTGACTTCTTCTTGTCCTTAGACTTAGCGGCTTTTGCTGTCTTTTCAGATTTAGCATCCGCCTTAGTTGAAGTCTTCTTTTCTTCAGCCATTCGGTCTTCCTCCAATCACTTTGTCTCTCTGTGGAGAGTGTGTTTCTTACAGAATGGACAATACTTGTTCATTTCCAACCTGTCAGGTGTGTTTTTCTTGTTTTTCATTGTGTTGTAATTGCGCTGTTTGCATTCAGTGCAAGCTAAGGTAATCTTAACTCTCATAAAATAGCACCTCCATTAATATTTCGATAAAATAATCTCCCTCGTTCGCCACGCAAAGCGAAGCAGGCAAAAAAATAACGCCTACCGGCATTTCACCTACTACGAGGTAAGCACTACTATATCACAGAAAGTAAACTAAGTCAAGTATTTTCAACAAAAAGTTTGCATTTGACGAAGTTTTATATTATTATATAACAAAATCAATGATAAGGCAATGAATAATATGACTGAAATTATAATCGGCGCAGGTGCAAGCGGTCTTGCCTGTGCAATAAGATTAAAGCAGAATATGCCAAATGATGAGGTTGTGCTTCTTGAAAGGCTTGATACGCTCGGCAAAAAAATTCTTGCCACGGGAAACGGCAGATGCAACCTTTCAAACGAGCATGCAAAGCATTATAAAGAGGTAATAAATTTTTTTAATAATATAGGGCTTAAAACGAAAAGCGACAGCGAAGGCAGAATTTATCCCTATTCAAATCAAGCTGTAACCGTCAGGGATATACTTGAAAAGGAATGTATCAGGCTCGGAGTGCAAATCATCACCGAC
>DAVZKM010000115.1:0-5959 GCA_052272245.1 Eubacterium sp. | reverse complement strand
CGATCCGTGATCGTTAGGGTTCATTACAGAACCACGAACGGTAGGTCTCCAACCCATGTTGCGCTTACGACCTGCTTTACCGATTTTAACATTAGCGTGGTCAGTGTTACCTACAACACCGACTGTTGCCATACAATCTCTCGGTACATTACGAAGCTCACCTGAAGGAAGTCTGAGAAGTGCATAAGCACCTTCGAGAGCCATAAGCTGAGCACTGTTACCTGCTGAACGAGCAAGCTGAGCGCCGTTGCCCGGATAAAGCTCCACGTTATGAACGATTGTACCTACAGGCATATCTTTAAGTGCAAGAGCGTTACCTGCCACGATGTCTGCGTTAGGACCTGCCATAACAGTGTCGCCAACCTTAAGACCTTCAGGAGCTGTGATGTAGCTCTTTACACCGTCTTCATACTGAATAAGAGCGATATGTGCACTTCTGTTTGGATCATATTCAATGGTCTTAACAGTTGCAGGCATATCAAGCTTATTTCTCTTGAAATCGATTACACGATATTTTCTTCTGTTTCCGCCGCCACGATGACGAACTGTGATTCTTCCGTAAGAGTTACGGCCTGACTTCTTATTGAGAGGCTCAAGAAGAGATTTTTCAGGAGCAACCTTTGAGAGTGAAGAATAATCAGTTACTGACATATTTCTGCGTGAAGGAGTGGTCGGCTTATAATTCTTAATTGCCATTATTTTTCTCCTTTCCGGATAACTTTGCGAAAGGATGGCACCTTTCATACCTCATCATCCGAAATACTTTATGTTATATACTAATTATATATAGGTTGTGATTACATCATATCGTTGAAGAATTCAATTTCCTTTGAATCTTCTGTAAGAGTAACGATTGCCTTCTTCCAAGATGGAGTGTAGCCTTCGTGCATACCCTGACGACGCTTCTGGCCTCTAACGTTCATTGTGTTTACCTTAGCAACCTTTGTGCCCGGGAAAACAGCCTCAACAGCCTTAGCGATTTCGATTTTGTTTGCATCCTTTGCAACCTTGAAGGTATATTTCTTTGTCATAATACCCATCATTGATTCCTCAGTGATGATTGGCTTAAGAATAATATCCTGAGCAGTTCTCATTATGCATATACCTCCTCAATCTTCTTTGCTGCGTCCTTAAGAACAACGAATGAATCGCAGTTAAGGATATCATAAACGCAAAGTGTGTTTACTGTAGCAACCTTAACACCTTCGATGTTACGAGCGCTCTTGTAAATTTGTTCATTGCTCTCAGCTGTGATGATGAGAGTCTTCTTAGCTGCCTTAAGGCCCTTGAGCATAGCAACAACATTCTTTGTCTTAATGCCGTCAAACTCAACCTTATTAACAACCATCATCTCGCCTGCTGCAACCTTTGATGAAAGTGCAGACTTCATAGCGAGTCTCTTAACCTTCTTGTTAAGATTTACTGTATATTTTCTTGGCTTAGGACCAAGAGCGATACCGCCGTGTGTCCACTGTGGACTTCTTGTTGAACCCTGACGAGCTCTGCCGGTACCCTTCTGTCTCCAAGGCTTTGCACCGCCACCGCTTACTTCTGAACGAGTGAGAGTTGACTGTGTGCCCTGACGCTGATTAGCAAGATAGCTAACAACTGCAAGATGCATTGCATATTCGTTTGGCTCAATGCCGAATACTGAATCTGCAAGTTCTAATTTTGAGGTTTTCTTACCTTCCTGGTTATAAACCTGAACCTGTGCCATTACTTATCTCTCCTTTCGTTAAGCTTTAACTGCGTCTGCGATTACAACAATTCCGCCCTTAGGACCTGGGATTGCACCCTTAATTGCGATAAGATTGTTTTCTGCGTCAACCTTAGCAATCTTGAGGTTCTGAACTGTTACTGTTTCGTGACCGTAGTGACCTGCCATCTTCTTGCCCTTGAATACTCTTGAAGGGCTCGAACAAGCACCGAGTGAACCTGCGTGACGGTGGTTAGGACCTGTACCGTGTGTCATTCTGAGTCTTGAGAAGTTCCAACGCTTGATTGCGCCTGCTGTTCCGTGACCCTTGCTTGTTCCCTTTACATCAACAATTTCGCCAACCTCAAATGTGTCAGCCTTGAGAATGTTGCCAACCTCAATGCCGTCGATGCTTTCGAGACGGAATTCCTTAAGTGTTTTCTTTGGAGCTACATCAGCTTTATCAAAGTGACCCTTCATTGGCTTGTTTACACGTGATACCTTAACATCACCGAAACCAACCTGAACAGCCTGATAGCCGTCGTTCTCCACTGTCTTAATCTGTGTTACTGTGCAAGGACCGGCTTCAACTACTGTTACAGGAATTACATTGCCTGCTTCGTCAAAGATCTGAGTCATGCCGATTTTCTTGCCGATAAGACCTTTTTTCATGTTTTATTTCCTCCTTTTGGTTATTGGTTGGGTTTCCCCAACATGACCTCAGCTGCGATTAGAGCTTGATTTCAATCTCAACGCCTGCTGGGAGCTCAAGACTTGTCAAAGCTTCAACAGTTTTGTTTGAAGGTCTGAGAATGTCGATGAGTCTTTTGTGTGTTCTTTGTTCGAATTGCTCACGGCTGTCCTTGTACTTATGAACAGCTCTGAGGATTGTTACCTTTTCAATCTCTGTCGGAAGAGGGATAGGACCGCTAACCTGAGCGCCTGTTCTCTTTGCAGTGTCAACAATCTTCTCAGCAGCCTGATCAACCAAGCTGTGATCATAGCCCTTAAGTCTGATTCGAATCTTCACTTTACTTGCTGCCATTTTATTTCCTCCCTGAAAAATTATGGTGCGAGTACCGATATTTCAACCACGCTCCCGTGTGTTTCAAACCTCTCTTTAAATAAAACCGAATGAAAAGACATCATTCGGGCATAAGGAACGAATACACAGAAAATCTGCGTTCGCAAGTCACAGCTTGTAGTTTCCTATCGGTTCAGATGATTACAAATCATCTTCGTTTCGCCCGGTTTAAAATCGGACATACTCCGTATGAATTACCGCCGTGGGTTATGGCGCAACCTCATACATCATCGCATATCTATGGTGAAGCATAAATATAATATATATATTTATATACTATACCTCGTTCACACGCTCGTCTATTATATATTATAAACCCCCTGTTGTCAACACTTTTTTTATATTTTTTTTAGAATTTTTGCGTTTTTAAAAATTTGTAATTTTTTACAAAATTCACACATAAATTTCGTCAAAACTGCACAATAAAAAATATGGCGCAAGCGATAAGTGAATATCTGCCTGCACCACAATATATTGATTGTTTATTTGCATTTTTAATTTTTATGTGTTTTATTTTACAATTCCTCGAGCATATCCTCGGCGAAGATTGCATAACCCTTTTCGGGAGAATCAACAATTACGTGAGTAAGTGCGCCGACAAGTTTGCCGTTTTGAATAATGGGTGAGCCGCTCATACCCTGCACTATTCCGCCTGTTTTATCAAGCAAGCGCTTATCCGTAATCTTTACAACCATATTTTTACCTTTTTTATTTTCACGATAAGAAATACGTGTTATTTGTGCATTATAAAACTGCGGCTTGCCTAAATCGGTTGTGCAAAGAATTTGAACGGGGCCTTTGACAATTTCATCATTTGAGGCGACCTCATATTCATAAGTGCCGTTTAAATCACAGGTGTATTTGCCGAAAACTCCGCTTTGGCAATTCTTTTTAAGCGTGCCGATTGTATCATTTGTAAATTCACATACAAGCGAGCCTGCCTCTCCGGCACGGCTTTTATAAATTTTTGTTACATTCGCCTTTACTGCTTCGCCGTCCAAAATCGGCATAATTTCGTTGGTATCAACATCGGTTATCGGGTGACCGAGCGCCGCAACGCAATTACTTGATTTATCATAAAAGGTAACGGTTCCCACTCCTGCCGTTGAGTCCCTGACCCATAAACCGACCTTGTAGCATCCCTGTGCCGAGGAATAAGCAGGCTTTAAAGAAAACTCTTTATAATTACCGTTTCGCTTAACCTTAATATCATATTCCTTACCGTTATTGTCGTTAAGTATATCGGTCACACTTGTTGCAGAATACATTTTTTTGCCGTTGATTTCAACAATTATATCGCCCTTTTCAAGCCCTGCCTCTTTAGCGGGATTGCACTTGCCGCTGTCGGTTTCAACGTCACGAATACCCACAATAATTACTCCGTCGGTATAAAGCTTAATTCCAAAGCTTTCACCGCTAACATTCACCTTTTTGGCTTTCTTTTGAACAACGCTCGCCTTTTTAACGGGAATTATCCCCAAAAGCTTGATATCATCATCACTCGGCGACACCTTGGAATTGTTTTGAAAATCAACCTGATAAAGCGAGCTGTCGCTAACCCAATAAATACTTTTATATTCGACCCTTTTGTTTGAATAAGCGGTTATTTTGTCAGGCAAAGCAAAATTGCCGAGCGCAACAAGAGAATAAATTATAACAAGACATAACGCAAAAATTCCGTCAATAATTCGTATAGCTTTTTTCATAAGACCACCTATACTATTATTGACGGAATTTCAATAAGTATTTCTAATTTATTTATCTTCTTTTAGTTGTTTTTTAAAAATAAGTCTGAAAATAAAACGCACAAACGGACCTGCATAAAAAATCTGCCAGCCGAGAGCCATAGGAAAATTACGAACACAAATTTTAAGAAAATTAGGAACAATGTGTGCCGCATCCTGAAAACCGAAAAGCAAGCTTGCAACAAAGCTCATAAGAGGGCACATAAAAGCAACAGACACACTTGAAATCATAAGCGTAATTACAAACGGATTTGTTTTTGCAGGGTCAAAATGCTTAAATGTGATTTTTTGAGCAAATTTGCCTACGAAGAAAAATTCAAACACAAATCCCACAACAACCATTATAGGAAGCTCGTGAAGCGCAAGCAAGAAAATTTCATTCGACATACCGCTCTTATCAAAGGCGATATTGTAGCAAACCATTGCGTAAACCATAACGAACAGCATTAAAATTGTGAAAATAAAATCTTGAAACTTAGTTTTTGGCATAAAAAAATCTCCTTAATAATAAAAAAATTCAACTCAATAAAATCGTGTTGTTCGTTATCATTACGGAGAATGTGCGTTTCCAATATTTACCTAATATTCAATTGTTCGAAGTGACGTGATTATAACAAATTCAAATCAAAAAGTCAAGTCAAAAAGCCAAGAAAAAAACAGCCCCTTGGAAAATCAAGGGGCAAAATGATTAATACTCGGTTAGATTGAAACCTCGTGAGCAACGTTATAAAGATTCATATCAATAGACTTCTTCATATTAAGAGCCTCAAAGATATCGTAATCAACAACGTCTTCCTTTTGAGCGGCAACAACACGATTGCCGATATTATTCATAAGAAGCTTAACGGCATAGTTACCCATACGTGTAGCAAGAACTCTGTCCTTAGCAGAAGGAGAGCCGCCACGCTGAATATGACCGAGAACACAGGCACGTGACTCAACTCCTGTCTTAGTTTCAATTTCCTTAGCAAGTTCAGAAACATTAACGCCGACACCCTCGGCAACAACAATAATAAAGTGCTTTTTGCCTGTTCTCTGAGTTTTCTCCATACGTTCAATAATATGCTCTTGAATATCGTATTCAACTTCAGGAATAAGAATAGAAGTAGCACCGCAAGCAATGCCTGCATTAAGCGCAAGATAGCCTGCCTTTCTGCCCATAACCTCAACAACAGTACATCTGTCATGCGACTCTGTCGTATCACGAACACGGTCAATCATTTCCATAATAGTATTAAGGCAGGTATCATAACCGATAGTGTTATCACAGCAAGCAATATCGTTATCAATAGTGCCCGGAAGACCTACGCAAGGAATACCTCTTTCGCTCAAATCTCTTGCACCACGGAACGAGCCGTCACCGCCAATAACAACAACGCCCTCAATACCGTGCTCCTGGCAGGTGCGAACAGCCTTTCTAAGGCCCTCTTCCGT
>DAVZKM010000114.1:0-5990 GCA_052272245.1 Eubacterium sp. | reverse complement strand
GGGCGTGACATTGAGTTCGTCGAGGTAACTCACATAGTAAGTAGAGTTCTTCAGATGATACTTCTGTTCTTGAAAAGTCATTCGAGGCAGGTACATACGGCGGAGTTGAATTCAAGTCACTTGATGATGTCGCTAACTATTATAAAGAGGCTTATGAATACACTAAGAGCCTTACTGCGGAGTATATCAATGATGAGGGTAAGACTGAAACTTTCTACAAGCTCCTCGGTGATGAGAAGATTAATGTAGGCTCTGTTATGATTGACGGTAAGGAAAATACACTTATTAACAAGCTTGTTCCGGGTATTGTTGACGGCTTATTCAAGCCGAATATTTACGGTCTTGTTCCTTGTAACAACCGTAATCCTAAGCTTGATAACTACAATTGCGACGAGAAAGATCCCGGCCCAAAGGACTTTACAAAGTCATATGTTCAGGGCAAGGATGTTCTTGACGCTAACATTACAGATAACGGCGACGGAACTATCACAATGGTAATTCAACCAAAGGCTGCTGAAATGAGTATGAGAGGCGAGGACTCACAGGGTGACTTCTTCGAGGTTCTCGGTGATATCAGTGCAACTGTTGCTCAAATCCCTATTATTACGTTTGCTCAGGGTACTGCTGAGGATAACATTAAGGTTACATATAAGGGCGGTACCGTAACTTGCACAATCAATACTAAGACTAAGGAAATCACTAAGGCTGAGTATGATATGGTTGCAGAGGTAGCAGTAAACCACGCAACTGTAAAAGTTATTAAGGATAAGAGTGCATCTCTTTCAATCAAGTATAAGAACACATTCCCTGCTTCTGATAAGTATCTTAAGGACACAAAAGGCGTAGTCAGAAAGTAATCATATTGGTTTTTTTAAGAGCATCTCGATTGAGGTGCTCTTTTTCTATGCAATTTTGGTTTATTTATTGTCATTTGTTAATAATAAGTTTGTTGAATTAAATATAATAATGTTTTATAATTTATATATAATGATTTATTGAGAGGGATATATTATGCGCAGGGTTATTAATATTGACAAGGACTGGAAATTTTCAAAAGCGGCTTCCTCTGTACCGAACACGTTGCCGAGCGATTGGGAAAATGTTGATTTGCCATACACTTACAACGGCGACGACGGACAGGACGGCGGCAACGATTATTATCGTGGCAAGGGATATTTTGCAAAGAGCTTGGCTAAAAGCGATATGCCCGACGGCGAAGAAATTTATCTTCAGCTTGACGGTGTAAATTCAACAGGTACCGTTTATTTTAACGGTAGGAAAATTTGCGTTCACGATGGCGGATATTCAACCTTTAGGGTTAAACTTGATGATATTAAGGACGAAAATTTGCTTGTTGTTGTTGCCGATAACTCGCCTAACGATTACGTTTATCCTCAGGTTGCGGATTTTACATTTTACGGCGGTATTTACAGGGACGTAAGCCTTATCGGAGTTGGAAAAAATCATTTTGACCTTGATTTTTACGGCGCACCGGGCATTGCGGTTACACCTAAAATCAGCGCAGATGACGCAACAATTACTGTTGACGCTTATTGCGACGGCGAGGTTGAATTTGAAATAAGCGACGGAAATGAAGTTGTTGCAAGGGCTAATGCAAGCGGTAAAAATCCGAGTGCCAAACTTGAAATTAAAGACGTTCACCTTTGGAACGGAGTTGACGACCCGTTTCTTTATACCGCTGTCGCTAAGCTTATTGTTGACGGTGAGGCGGTTGACGAGGTTAAAACACGCTTTGGATGCCGCACATTTGAGATTGATGCGCAAAAGGGATTTATTTTAAACGGCAGAGAATATCCGTTAAGAGGCGTTTCAAGGCATCAGGACAGGCCGCATATCGGCAATGCACTCTTGAACGAGCACCATAAAGAGGATATGGATTTGATTTGCGAAATGGGTGCTAACACTATCCGTCTTGCTCATTATCAGCATGCTCAGTTTTTTTATGATTTATGCGATGAGAGAGGCATTGTTGTCTGGGCAGAAATTCCGTATATTTCAAAGCATCTTGAAAAAGGTGTTGAAAATACAAAGTCGCAAATGAAAGAACTTATTTATCAAAATTACAATCACCCGTCAATCGTGGTTTGGGGACTTTCAAATGAGATTACAATGGGCGGTGCAACTTCTCCTATTGTTGAAAATCATAAAATGCTCAATGACCTTGTTCATTCGCTTGATAAAACAAGGCTTACTACCGAAGCGGTGCTTACTGCCTGCAATATTAATGAGGAATATGTGCATATTTCGGATGTTCTTTCATATAACCATTATTTTGGCTGGTACGGCGGCGACGTGTCAATGTACGGCAATTGGTTTGATACATTCCACAAGAAATATCCAAACAAAGCAATCGGTATGAGCGAGTACGGCTGCGAGGCGCTCAATTGGCACACAAGTCACCCTGAACAGGGAGATTATACTGAGGAATATCAGGCATATTATCATGAGGAGGTAATCAAGCAAATTGCAAAACGTCCTTATCTTTGGGCTACTCACGTTTGGAATATGTTTGACTTTGCCGCAGACGCACGTGCCGAGGGCGGCGAAAACGGTATGAACCACAAGGGACTTGTTACCTTTGACAGAAAGTATAAAAAAGACAGCTTTTATGCTTATCAGGCTTGGCTTTCCAAAAAGCCGATGCTCCATATCTGTGCAAAAAGGTATGTTGACAGGGTTGAGGACGTGACTAATGTTACTGTTTATACAAATATTGACGAGGTTGAGCTTTTTGCAAACGGCGAAAGCGTCGGCAAACAGAAAAAGGGTGAATTTCCGTTTTTCCACTTTGAAGTTAAAAACGAGGGAGAAACCGTACTTGTTGCAAAAGCAGGAGATTTAACCGACGAGGCTCAAATCAGAAAGGTTGACAAGTTTAACGAAGATTACAGGCTTAAGGAGGAAGGTGCGGTAATCAATTGGTTTGAGATTGAAACTCCTGCCGGCTACTACAGCGTAAACGATACCTTGGGTGATATTCTTTCAACCTTTAGGGGAAAAATTTGTGCGGTAAAGCTTCTTCTTAAAATGAAAAAGGCGCTCACGCCGGACGCTCCTAAGCAAAAGGGCAAGAAAAAGGGCGCTGAGGTTATGGGCTTTAAGCTAAGCGATATTAACAAAACTATGATTGATATGATGAAAGGCTTTACAGTTAAGCGTGGACTTATGATGCTCGGCGGCAAATTCACCAAGGAGCAAATTCTTGAGATTAATGCAATGTTAAATAAGGTAAGAAAGAAATAATATATGTTGAAAAAACGCAAATACTATTATCGGTGATAATGAGTGTTTTACGTTTTTGATGATGAGGTGAAAAGCATTGATACCGATGAAATCGGCAAAAATATGCTTACACTCGGATTTATAACGGTTGGTGAGCTTGAAAGGCTTGCCGCCGTTTTTTCTTTACCTAAAAATATTATTGAACTTTGCAGAAAAAAATCAGACAGCAGTTTTTTAACAAAATTTATTAACGACGATTTTAGTTTTATTCGCATAAATATAATATGTAATAAAACAGACAGCAACAACGAGTTGGCAATTATAATTTCTAAAAATATGATGATAATTGTTAATATTTGCGATGATTTTTCGTTTAATCAAAAGTGCTTTTTAAACGTTCTTTCAAATGCCGCCTGCGAAAGCGCAACGCTTGAAAAGCTTATTTGTTCGTTTCTTGAAACGATTGCGAAACAGTGTTCGGCTCAGTTTGATGTGCAAGAGGAGATAGCATCACTTGAAAAAGAGGTTATTGATAAAAATGTTTGCAAAAATTTCGCTGAGCTGCTGATTGAAAAGAAAAGAGAGCTTTTGCGCCTTCGTGCTTTTTTTGAACAGCTTATTGATGCAACTGAGGTATATATTGAAAATGAAAATGAGCTTTTGGATGAAAAATCATATAAGCTTTTCAGGCTCTTTCGGGATAAGGCTGTGAGATATAAAGAAAATACGGATATTTTGAGAGAAAGTGTAACTCACCTTTGGGACGCATATCAAACAAGCATTGACGCAAGGCAGAATGAAATAATGAAGCTTTTTACCGTTGTTACGTCTGTTTTTTTGCCTATGACCGTTATAGTAGGCTGGTACGGAATGAATTTTAAATATATGCCGGAGCTTTCTTCCCGTTTTGGATATCCATATGTGATTTTTTTGAATATTACAGTTGTTTTTTCACTTATTTATATTTTTAAACGAAAAAAGTGGATTTGAAATTATAAGCGATTTTTAATAGACACAGATATTTCAAAATGGTATAATAAACTCAATCTTAATTTGGAGTATGGATATGGAAATTATTGAATGTAAAAACAATATATTTGTTCTTGATATGAAAAATACGCATTACGTTGTCGGTGTTGACAAATCAGGCACGGACAGGCTGATTTATTGGGGCAAAAAATGTGACGTTGACGATTATGAAATTTTTACCTTCGGCGATGAAAATTCAAACCACACTTCACTTGATGAGATTAAACAGGAGTGTACGGTTTTTGGCAAAACGATGTATCGTGAATGTGTGATTAAGGCGAATTTCTATGACTCGTGCAGAGAGATTAATTCGACTTTTACAGGCGCAAATCTTGAAAAAGACAGGCTGACGCTTGATTTTAAGGATGAATATTACGGCTTGGTATATTCAATCAATTATAAAATTTTTCCCGATTGCGATATTGTTGAAAAGAGCATAACCGTAAAAAACGAGAGCGAAAATGATATTGAATTTGAAAGGCTTTTCAGTGCGGAGTTTTCTTTGCCGTCAAAGCACGCATATACATTTTCAAACACAAACGGTGCTTGGGGCGGAGAATTTATTGAAACAAATGACACGTTGACGGCAGGCAGCTTGGTTTTTGATAATAAAAAAGGAGCAAGTTGTCATAACAATTCTCCGTATTTTATTGCATATCAAAATGCAGACGAGAAAAGCGGTGATGTTTATTTTGCCTCGCTTGCTTATTCGGGCAATTTCAAGGTGATTGCAAATCGGGATTTGTATTCAAACACAAGAGTGATTTTGGGTATGAACGATTTTGATTTTTCATATCTTTTAAAAAGCGGAGAATGTTTCACAACACCTTGCGTTTATGCAGGGCACACCGAGGGCTTTGGCGAAATGTCAAGGCAGATGAACACCTTTGCGGTTAATGTTCTTTTGCCTCGTCAGTTTAATGATAAGGCGCTTCCTGTTTTATATAATTCGTGGGAGGCAACTGAATTTAATATCAATGTATCGCAACAGCTTGAGCTTGCCGAAATTGCCGCCGATTTGGGCGTTGAGCTTTTCGTTATGGACGACGGCTGGTTTGGCAAGAGGAATAATGACAAAGCGGGACTCGGTGATTGGTTTGTAAATAAGGACAAATTCCCTAATGGGTTAAACGAGCTTATTGACGGGGTTAATAAGCTTAATATGGATTTTGGCATATGGGTTGAACCTGAAATGGTAAATCCCGACTCCGAGTTATACCGCCGCCATCCGGAGTGGACTTATCATTATGACACAAGAGTTAAAAGCGAGCTTAGGCATCAGCTTGTGCTCAATATGACAAGAAGCGATGTTCAGGCTTATGTTTTTGACAGCATCGATAAGCTTTTGAGCGAGTATAATATCAAATACATAAAGTGGGATATGAACCGTCCGTTTTCAGAAAGCGGAGCGGAAAATCTTGCTTGCCCTAAAATGCTGTATTATCTTCATACCAAGGCGGTTTATGATATTGCAGACAGATTAAAAGAAAAGCATTGCGATGTTCAGTTCGAAGCCTGTGCATCCGGCGGCGGCAGAGCGGATTTGGGTGCGCTTTCGCATTTTGACCAATGCTGGACGAGTGACAATACGGACGCAATTGACCGAATGACTATTCAGCACGGATATTCACTTTTGCGACCGCTTAAAGCAATGCGTGCTTGGGCTGCCGGTGCCGCCCGCGATGCCGATGATGATGGTTTTCATGTCCATAGCTCCT
>DAVZKM010000113.1:0-6040 GCA_052272245.1 Eubacterium sp. | reverse complement strand
CTTTATGATTCAAGCTTGACCTGCTTTGACACGGTATGCTATACTTATGATGAAAATGGTATCAGAACAGCTAAAACTGTTAATGGGGTAAAAACTAATTTTAATACCCTTAATGGTAAACTTCTTGCTCAGTATGATGGTACAAATAATATTTACTTCCAGTATGACAGTAACGGTACACCTCTCGGTTTCCTGCTCAACGGTACGCAGTATTTCTATATGACAAACCAAATGGGCGATGTAATAGCAATAACGGACGGCATGGGAGCAATCATAGCAAATTACACCTATGACGAATGAGGTAATGTTACGGATATTTCCGGCAATACCGATATTGCAAATACCAATCCTCTTCGTTATCGTGGTTATTATTATAATGAAACTGGCTATTACTATAATCGGATTGACTATTAATGTTGGTGAACTTTTATCCGGACGAAATGTAATTTATCGAAATAGATTAAGGAGATAATTATATGGATAATCTATTTGATATAATCGGTGATTTTATGGCTGATTCAATAACAGAAATTTTTACAGATAGTGATTATATGTTTGCTTGTTCATTATTCTTTTTTGCGATATGTATAATAGGCGAAGCAATGTTAGCGTACTTAAACAAGAAAGATATAATAAATCCGCATAAAGGTATTTTCTTAGGATTTCTATTGTTAAATATAACGGTTTCCTTAACAGCAACAATATTATGTAAATTATGGTTTGCTATCATAATAAGTGCCATTGCCACCATTCTTATACCTGTATTTGAAAAGAGGAAATTATGTGAATATTTAAATTGTAAATTCACACTTTCTTTCAAAAAATATTTAATATATGCAATTGCTTCTTTGCTCTCAATTTTTTCAGGCATTATGATTATAAAAACACTGTTATAATTACTAAAAATTAAAGTTAAACAGGACCCACAAAGCAAGTTATTCAAAAAAAGGAATAAAACTGAAAATTTCTAAAAAAAGCAATTATGTAAACATTTATATAAATGCACTAAAAAGAAGTATAAAAATTTATAGAAATAGGAAAGTAGCAATTTCAAGTAGGAGCTAATTATTCAATTATGATTTATTATAAAATACTGAAAATTTGGCTATTCAGTATAAATTTTTTAACTGATGTAGCTTTTGTTTATACTGTTATAAATTTGCAAACGAAAGATAAATTGATAATGGCAATTGTTTTTTTACTTTGTTTAGGAGTAACTGTTTATCTGATCAGATATTATGGTAATGCCATCATAAAAATTTCATTTGATGATAATCAAGTTAAATTCCTTATGGCAAACAATAAAATAAAAATGAAAAGTGTCAATGATTATTTATCAATTGAAAATACTGATGTACGAGTAATTTTACATTTCAAAGATGGCTCATCTTTTTATATCGTAAAGCAATATGGATTTAAAAAAAACAAACTGGCGTATTTTGTAATTGAGCATGATATAAATAACTTTTTCTCTCATTGATTAATTATTGTAAACAAAAAGCGGTTATTCGGTAATGAACAAGTCCGTAAAAAATGGACAATAGAAAAAACAGACCCCCTATGGTAGAATGAAATAAACTACCATAGGGGAATATGAAGAGTGGGGTGCTGTTGCATCAATTCTTACAACACATAACTCAGAAACTGAAAATACACTTGCAAACATCAGCCCTCTCCGCTATCGTGGTTATTACTATCTCCAGTCACGTTATTACGATGCATCAATTTGCAGATTCATTAATGCGGATGTATATAAGTACATTGAAAAAAATGTATCTCGTGGTTTAAATCTATTTATTGTTCGAATGATCCTATAAATTATTATGATTCAGACGGTTATGCTAAAAAGAAAAAAAGTAAAACAATTGATATTACTTATAAACTAACAATGGCTATGCTGAATAATTCTAATGACTTTTATGAGTATGCAAAAAATAAAATTGACTCTGTTTTAAGATCAGCTGTAATAAAAGATGATTTTTCAAGGCTCAATTCTGCTATGAGGGATATTTTTAAGTATTTCTATAACCATTCTAAAACTAATGGTTCATGGGATTTAAAAAATGTTTGGAAAATAATGGCTCTATAAATAAAAAAGGTGATAAAATGAGAAAATACACAATTCCTTTTTCCTTATTAATGATATTTGTAATAGTATTTACAATAGGTGGATGTATAACCAATAAGCAAGCATATTCAAGCAACATAGAAATTAAAAACTTTTATAAAAAGAATGAAAATGCTTTTAATGAATTTATTGAATCCTTTGATGAAAATAATAATATACAACCTGACGATTATTCAATTTATTTTAATAAAGATGTAATCATTGATCAAGATCTTTTATCACGTCGTTTTTATGTTGTTTCCGAAGCTTTATCAAAGATCGGAGTAACTGAAATTGAATATTATAATAATTGTTTACATTTTACCTTCAATTCAATCGGTGATTATTATAATGCAATTTATTATTCATTTGATAATGAGCCATGTGAAGACTGTCCGATATTTGTAAACGATTTTGATAATAAACATCCGTTTAGAAATATTGGGAATGGCATATTTGTCAATGGAGAAAAAAACGCTGGAGAAGATTGGTACAAAACAGAAAATATTGAAGGAAAATGGTATTATTGGGAGACGCATTTAGCGTAATTTTTATTTATATGTTGATATCTAATTAAACATTAAACATAATAAAAATTTCATTATGTTGGCTAAAAAATAACACAATGAATGATTTAAGTGCTAAAAAGTCTAATTAAAACCTGAATCGAGTGGTGCTCGTTCCCTCTTATTACAGCGCAACCAAGTAGTAGGAATTTTACATCTACTGCATATACCGGTAAAACGACTAATTACACTTATGATTCCAACGGTCAGTTAACTGCTGTAAGCGGTACAAATTATTCTGCTTCCTATGCATATGACAGCCGTGTATAATAAAGTATGGGGAAGTAAAAGAGTTATTAATTGGAATGCTAACGAAACTTATCTTTTTAATATTGCAAAAGGAGGAAGTACATTAAACGGATGGTATGCATATAAATATACAGACGGGAGTGTAAAAAAAATATGACGCTTAAAAAGAGCTCAACAATAATTTGCTTAACAATACAATTACTGTTGAATATCATTTGCATGATATTGGTATACAGGTATGTTATAAAAACAAAAATTCCTGTTCAACTGTATGTCGGACTCGAATTTCCGAATTATTTGTATCTTTCGTTTGTGGGTTATTTGTTCTTTTTATTACTGATAGTTTTTAATATCATAACAATCATTTGTATAGTTTCTGAAATTATAAATTTAAAAAATAAAAATACAGATAACTCTTCTGTCAAAAGAATAATTATTATTCCTCTTGTATTTATTTTTTGTTTTCAACTTGTTGTTGCCATTCCGGCAGCCACACAAAAGATAAAAAATGTTTCCGATGTCAATTTATCGTTTGATAATGAATATTCAGGTGTTATTTCTGATTTGGATTCATATTATATTTGTGTTGACAATCCTATTGCAAAAGCCGGATATTTAGAAAAATATTATAGAGATAATAATCAAGATATAAGGTTTTTGTGCTCATATCAACAGAGCAAATATAGCTTTTTAAATGATGATTTTGAAATAATTGACGAAAGCGAGTATTCATTAAAAAATAAGGTTGAAAAAGAAAAATATACTCTTTATTATGACCTTGACGGTGATTCTGTAAGTTACGCTCTTACTGTAATTAAAAATGATTTTAGATACATAGCGATTTTCAATGATGAAAATTTATTGAAAGATTCTTATTCGATCGAAGATTTTGTTAATGACAGTCTGAGTATATATGATGAATGGAACAGCATATAAGTATGAATCGGGAAAATCCTTTGATAATACAAAAAGGATATATACTATATTATAATAGAGTGTATTTTAATCAAATGAGAGAAAATTCGAAAAAATTAAAAAAAACATGAAACGATTATCAAAACAAATTATGATTTCTATGGAGTGTTTGATTTCTTTACAAATATTACTTCTGCCGCAGTTTCAAGAAGATTTTAAGGAGAATAATAATGTACTTTAATGGGATTTGTCCAAAAAAGCGGAAAAAAATATTATATATATTACTATGCTCATACAGGTAATAGAAGTGGTAAACCTCAAAAATATACAGTCGATAAAATGCGAAATGATAAAGTTCAGAAAGGTACAAATGGAAAGGCATTAAAAGAAACTGTGCTAATGGATGTATCATTTACATTTACACAGAGGTCACATCCTGCTATATATTTTTGTATTCTTAAATAAATTTTGAGGTATTGATATGAAAAAATATATTTGTTTATTCATAATTTTAACTACTTTAATTTCTGCATTTTTTATTGGATGTCAGAAAAACACTAATCAATTGGAAAAAGTAGATATTATAGTCAATTCAGAAAATGAAACAATTGATAAAAATACGAATAGTGTAAGCGTAAATTTTACTGTAAACAATAACTCAAACAAATATATTGTAGTCAGTTATTTTGATGATGTATATGGTGAAAGTTATTTAACAGTCGATGAAGCTCCATATACTATAATAGAGCCGCAATCAACTAATCCCGACTTTGGGTATGGTTATGAGTATTCTAACCAAAAGGAATATGAAGAAATAATATCAAAAATTAATAAAGAATATCATTTTAGAGTTTATTTGTGTGACAAGGATTATTTGAATAGCGATAATCCCATTCATAACGATATATACAGGGATATTACGGTTGAATTACAAAACTAATTACGACACGACACAAGGGACTGTTCTTTTGTGTTATTAGCAATCATCACTGCCGAAGAAAACAATGAGGAAGACTCTTTTGTGGCCGTGATTAATTAATCACAATAGGCAGTGGGCAATTTTGTCCACTGCCTTATTTTTATACAAGGCTCATATTATTCTCCCAACCCCAAGCAAAGCCTTTATAAGTTTTAATCCAATCCTCAATAGGCTCTGTTTTGACACAGCCGACATTATGAGCAACCATACCGTTTCCAATATAAATACCAACATGACCATATTTACTTGAAGAATATCCATAGATTGCTGCACCAACAGGAATTTTGCTCCAATCACTTGATACAGCCCACATATCAGCGGCACATAAAGCACAATGTGCAGAGCCTCTTTTGCAGTTTCTCTCATATACTGTGCTGCCTTTCCTGCCCTCTCTGCATTTTTGCTTTCTTTTTTCATTTCAGCCGATTACAAATTTTCATCGGTTGATTTTACTTCTTGACTGCATATCAATATTTTGATATAATTTGAGTATAATAATAACGGAGGTGAGTTTAATGCCAACAATCAGACCAAGTGCAGATTTGAGAAACAGTTATAATGAAATTTCTCAGTTTTGTCACGAATATTCCGAGCCTGTTTTCATAACAAAAAACGGAAAAGGTGACCTTGCTGTTTTGAGTATTGAAGCATATGAAAAACTCTGTGGTAAATTTGAATTATATAATCTTTTAAACGAGGGTTTACAAGCTGAAAAATCAGGCAATACCAAACCTTTTGATGATGTCATAGCTGACTTGAGGAAAGGATTAAATGCCTGATGTATAAAATTATTGTAACTGAGCCTGCACAAAAAGATTTAAGAGATGCAGTTTCATATATTTCGAATGAACTGAAAAATAATCAGTCTGCTGTTAATCTTATTGACCTTGTTGAAAAAACAGTTAATTCATTAACTGATATGCCTAAAAGATATGCAGTTGCTGATGACGAAATTCTTGCAAGAGAGGGCTTCAGATTTATTACAATAAAAAACTATCTTCTGTTTTATATTGTTCGTAAAGAAACTGAAACTGTTGTTATAGAGCGTTTTCTCTATGCAAGAAGAGATTGGATGAACATTCTTAAATCAGAAGATATAAAAAACAACTGAATCTGAATCATAACCACCAGTTGAACTGGTGGTTTACACAGTCCCTAGAAAGGTCGTTTACTGGCTTGCCGACTGAAAGTCGGCACTGATAGTTTGACATCGCATTACTATCT
>DAVZKM010000112.1:0-6066 GCA_052272245.1 Eubacterium sp. | reverse complement strand
CCTCGTTAGCAGCATTACGGATAAGTGCCTCGGCAATATCCATCATTCCGTGATAATCGGTAAATGCCTGATAAAGCTCAATGCAGGTAAATTCCGGATTATGACGAACGTCCATACCCTCGTTTCTGAAGTTTCTGCCAATCTCATACACACGCTCCATACCGCCGACGATAAGGCGCTTCAAGTAAAGCTCCGTCGCAATACGAAGATACATATCCATATCAAGTGTGTTATGGTGAGTGATGAAAGGCCTTGCAGCCGCACCGCCCGCAATAGTATTAAGAATAGGAGTTTCAACCTCAATAAATCCGAGATTATCAAGATAATTTCTGATTGAAGTAATGATTTTTGAACGTTTGATGAATGTTTCCTTAACATCAGGGTTCATAATCATATCAAGATAACGCTTTCTGTAGCGTGTATCCGTATCTGTAAGGCCGTGGAACTTCTCAGGAAGCGGAAGAAGAGATTTTGAAAGGAGCCTGATTTCTTTAGCGTGAACCGAGACTTCACCCGTTCTTGTTTTAAACACAAAGCCCTTAATTTCAACAATATCGCCTAAATCCCAAGTTTTAAACTCTTTGAAAGCTTCTTCGCCGATATCGTTCATTCTTACATAAGACTGAATTCTGCCGTTTCTGTCCTGAATGTCAATAAAGTTAGCCTTTCCCATATCACGCCATGTCATAATTCTGCCGGCAATGATAACGTCCTTGCCTTCAAGCTCGTCATAACTTGCCTTAATCTCATCTGAATGGTGTGTTTGGCTTGCAAGTGTAATTTCAAATGGGTCACGTCCTGAATCCTGAAGAGCCTTAAGCTTGTCTATTCTAATCTGCTTTTGCTCATTTTCGGAAAGAACAACCTCTGCCATAGTCATAGGAGCGGCATTTGCATTGTTGCCGATTTTTTCAATAATATCAAGGGCTTCTGACTCATTATCGGCACTGCCCTCGAGAGCAACTGCACCCGTTTGAAGGAATAATGTATACTTCACCTTATCGCCGTCTGATTCAACAAGATATTTAGGGTTAGTCTTTTCCTCATCGTTTGCAAGGGCGTTTTGAACCTTCATTCTGCTGTTCTTCTTAACAGCCTTAACACCTCTCTTGCAAGCGTCCTCCTTGTCAAAAACAGGGCTTTTACCGACTGCATTATCATCAATAAATAATTCAAATGAGAAAGTACCGTCGCCTGCTTTGGTGATTTCAAACTTTCCTGCCATATTTATACCTCTTGTTTTAATAAATTAGTTGATTGACAAAATCTCGTAATCAAGATTGCCGATAGGAGCTTCAACAGTAACTTTTTCTCCCTGCTTTTTGCCCATAAGAGCCATGCCGATAGGGCTTTCGTCAGAAATCTTGCCGTCTGCCGGATTCGACTGCGCAAAACCTACGATTTCAAACGATAATTCGACACCGTCAGATATTCTCTTAACCTTAAGCTTAGAGCCCATGCTTACCGCATCTTTATCAACGCTGTCAACAATCTCAATATTGTCAAGCTGATATTCAAGTTCACTGATACGTGCCTCAATCTTTGCCTGCTCACTCTTAGCTTCATCATATTCACTGTTTTCGGAAAGGTCGCCGTAAGAACGTGCAACCTTAAGCTTTTCTGCTATATCAATTCTGCCTTCGGTTTTAAGGTAATCGAGCTCTTTTTCAAGTTCGGCCTTACCTGCCGATGTCATCTTAAAAGTTTTTGCTGCCATAAAAATGTCTCCTTCTCAGAATTTTAATCACTATATTATATATTATATTATTAATACTGTCAAGTAAAATCACTTGCCCGCTATTGCATTTATCTGCATTATTTCCGATTCTGAAAGCGGCTTGCATTCAAGCGCCTTTAAATTTTCTAAAAGCTGCGCCTTTGAGTGAACGCCGACAAGTACGCTTGTAACTTCGCCCCATTGCAAAAGCCATTCAATTGCAAGTTGAGAAAGCGTTTGTTCCCTATCCTTTGCCATTTTATAAAGCATAGTAATCTGCGCCTGCCTGCCCTCGCTGTAGCCTACCTTTTTTTGAAGCTCCTCGTTGTTGTAAAGCCTTGAATTTTCAACAATTCCGTTTGCGAGCTTATCGGTAAGCTGACCTTGCGCAAGAGGTGAAAAAGCAATCAAGCCTTTTTTCTTAGACTTAGCCTCTTTTTTCAAACCGTTCTTTTCAACCGTTCTGTCAAAAATAGAATATCGATTTTGATTTATGATAAACGGCACGTTTAAATCATCGCATCTATGGTGCATTTTGTGCATTTTCTTGCCATTATAGTTGCTTATTCCGACATAGATTGCTTTGCCCTGACGTGTTATATCAGAAAGTGCAAGAGCCGTTTCCTTGAGTTCGGTATCCGGCGTCATACAATGGTGATAAAAAATATCAACATAGTCAAGACCGAGGCGCTTAAGGCTTTGGTCAAGTGAAGAAATAAGATATTTTCTGCTTCCGCCTATACCGTAAGGGCCGTCCCACATTCTATATCCCGCCTTTGTGCTGATAACAAGTTCGTCACGGTACGGCATAAGATTCTCACGAACGATTTTGCCGAAATTCACCTCTGCCGCTCCGGGCTTCGGACCGTAATTATTAGCCAAATCAAAATGCGTAACACCCATATCAAAGGCAGTTAAGACAATATCCTTCATCTCGTCATAATCAGCTTCGTCACCGAAATTCTGCCACAAACCAAGCGAAATTTTCGGAAGATAAAGACCGCTTTCGCCGCACTTATTAAACTCTGCTTTTTCATATCGTTTTTCGTTTGCACTAAACATTTCTGTCTACTCCGTTAAATAAAATTATTGTGCCATGCATTATTACAGCTAAAAACATTATACTATATTTAAACTTTTAAAACAATGTTGAAAAGATAATTTCTCTATGATAAAATTATAATATAAATTATTGTATCGAGGCAAAACTATGGACGATAAAACTAATGTAATGAGAATACTTGATCAAAAAAAGGTCAAATATACAGAGTATACATATTTAAACACCGACGCTATAGGCGGGCAAGAGGTTGCAGAGGTTTTAGGAGAAGATGCAAACAAGGTTTTCAAAACGCTTGTGACAGTCGGCAAAACAGGCAATCACTATGTATTTTTAGTGCCCGTAAACAAGGAATTAAGCCTTAAAAAAGCGGCAAAGGCAGTGGGTGAAAAAAAGATTGAAATGATTAAATCAAAAGAACTTTTACCGCTCACCGGCTACATTCACGGCGGTTGCTCACCGATAGGAATGAAGAAATTTTTCAAAACCACAATTCACGAAAGCGCAAAGTATTTTGACACAATAATGTTCAGCGGCGGCAAAATCGGCTATCAGGTTGAAACCACACTTGACGGGCTTAAAAAGGTTATAAAATTTGACCTTGCGGATATTGCGGAATAAGGGGCTATTATGGATTTACAGCAAATTATTGACGAATGTAACAAAATTGTGTTTTTCGGCGGCGCAGGGGTATCGACGGAAAGTGGAATACCCGATTTCAGAAGTGTTGACGGGCTTTATAATCAAAAATACGATTACCCTCCCGAGGAGATACTTTCACACACTTTTTTCTACAGCCACACCGTTGAATTTTTTAAGTTTTACAGAGATAAGCTGTTGATTGAAAACGTCAAGCCGAACGAGGCGCATCTAAAGCTTGCCGAGCTTGAAAAAGCCGGAAAACTAAGTGCAGTTGTGACTCAAAATATTGACGGTCTGCACCAAGCGGCAGGAAGCAAAAAAGTATATGAGCTTCATGGCTCAACGCTTAGAAATTATTGCACAAAATGCAAAAAAGCCTTCAATTCAGGTTATATTAAAAATAACACCCCTGTCCCCTATTGCGACGAATGCGGCGGCTTAGTCAAGCCGGACGTTGTGCTTTACGAGGAGGGGCTTGACAATGATACTGTAAACGGTGCGCTTGAAGCAATAAACAATGCTGATTGCCTGATTATTGCAGGAACGAGCCTGACGGTTTACCCTGCGGCAAGCTTTGTAAGATATTTTAAGGGCAAATACTTAGTGCTCATCAACCGTGACGAAACACCGATGGACAGAAATGCCAACCTTGTTATTCACGATAAGGTCGGTGAGGTTTTATCAAAAATAAAGGCATAAAATTATGAAACCTATAGGAAAAATATATACACCCTTGCCTGAAAAATTCGGCGTACCTCGCCAGAGCGGTCTTGTTGAGGAGCTTGAAGGCAAAATAATTCTTGATTCGCCGTATAATGTCAAGGAAGCATTTGACGGGATAGAGGAATTTTCTCACCTTTGGATTTTGTGGCAATTTTCAGAAAGCGTGAGAGATGAATTTTCACCGACTGTAAGGCCTCCGAGGCTTGGAGGAGAAAAAAGAAAAGGCGTTTTTGCCACCCGTTCACCGTTTAGGCCTAACAACATCGGCTTGTCGTGCGTAAAGCTGATTAAGGTTGAACAGACGAAAGAGCACGGCACGGTGCTTACGGTTAGCGGAGTTGATATGAAAAGCGGCACTCCTATTTACGACATTAAGCCTTATATAAAATATGCAGACTGCCGCCCCGAAGCAAAAAGCAGCTTTGCAGACGTGCACGAGGCAGACAGGCTTGAGGTTGAAATAAGCGATAATTTAAAATCATTTATACCGAGTGACAAAATCGACGCACTTACAGGCGTTTTAAGCTGCGACCCACGTCCTGCCTACCAAAACGATCCTGACAGAATTTACGGCATTTCGTTTGATAATATGAATGTGAAATTTAAGGTAAGCGACAAAAAGCTGACTGTTACAGATATAGAAAATCGACCGAACTCATAAGGCTCGGCCGATTTTTTGTTTTTTTATTATTTTGAATTTGGTGTTAAAACTACTGTTGTTACACTCTTTGCAGGGATTGAAACAGCCGCATTTGTGTTACCGCTTTGATATTTTTCGAGGTCACGGCTTTCGTCTGTTACATAAGTTTCAAACTTCTTATAATCCGATGATGAGAACTTTGTATATTCGTTTGTATCCGAATTGTTGATATAAACTACTACAACTGTTCCGTCAGGATTTTGGTAAGCGGTCTGCTCAATGTAATTATTCTTGTCGGTGCGTGTTGTGTTGCCGTCTTTCCAAGAATAAGTTGTGTTTGTAACAAGATTTTTACCAAAATTCGAGCCTGTCGAAACAGAAACTCTCTTTGCACCGTCCTCAATAAATCTTGCGTAGTTACCCATTACCCAAAGGCGCTTTGAAGTTTGAACATCGTTGTGATTGTTTTTATTAACATAAACAAGTGCGTCAGGATATACACCGGGACCGACAGCTACCCACCAATCCCATTCAACAGCGTTAAGAATGGTTAAGTCCTGATACATAATATCTGCAAGAGCAAGACCGTATTCGATACCGAGACCGTTAGTTGTGCCCTCCTCCTGAATAAGACCGTAAACACCTGAGTTACCGTCATTTGTCATTTGACAATATTCTGTGCAACGTACCTTTTTGACAGCAGTATAATTGTTGGTTAGCGCATTGCCTGCAAGTGTGCTTGCAACCTTTTGCCTGTCGCTTGTTGACGCCCAATAGGAGTGCGTGCCAAGAGAGTCAACATAATCTCTTATGTTGGAATTGTTCCTTCCATAATAATTAGGATAAATGTCTGACGACGAGAACATATTATTAAGGAAGCCGTTGAAATATGTTGAGTGATTAAGCTGTGCACATTCCCAAACATCAACACCGACTCTGCCGTTAAGCTTTTCGCTTTTTTTAATGGCAGGAATCATTGCGTTATTATAAAAATCTCTTGCTGCGGTATCCTCCCAATGAGAGCCCTCCTGCGAAGCGTTACCGTTTGTATCGGCTGCCCAAGCCCATTCAGGCTCATTGATAGGCGAAACCTCCGTTACATTATAGCCCTCGTCAATGAAATGCTCCGAACACTTAACAACGAACTGAGCAAATGCGTCATAATTGCTTGAATCAAGGTTAGAATTAGAACCGTTTGAGCAATATGCCTTGCCATTTTTTGTAAGCCAAACAGGAGCGGAGTTAGAGAAAAGAGTAACCTTTAAATCCTTGTTAGCCTTTTGA